>NZ_JBBPCC010000007.1:0-287763 GCF_038070315.1 Paenibacillus filicis
GGTGAAACTGGGGCTACGGGCGCGACAGGTGAAACAGGAGCTACAGGCGCTACGGGTGGCACCGGAGCTACGGGCGCGACAGGTGAAACAGGAGCTACGGGCGCGACAGGTGAAACAGGAGCTACAGGCGCGACAGGTGAAACTGGGGCTACCGGAGCAACAGGTGAAACAGGAGCCACTGGCGCTACGGGTGGAACCGGAGCCACTGGCGCGACAGGTGAAACTGGGGCTACTGGCGCGACAGGTGAAACCGGAGCTACAGGCGCTACGGGTGGAACCGGAGCTACGGGCGCGACAGGTGAAACAGGAGCTACCGGCGCGACAGGTGAAACAGGAGCTACGGGCGCGACAGGTGAAACAGGAGCCACTGGCGCGACAGGTGAAACAGGGGCGACGGGTGCAACTGGTGAAACTGGAGCTACGGGCGCAACAGGAGCAACAGGAGCAACAGGTGCGCTCGAACCGAATCCTTTCGAGGTATATGTGCAGGCAGATGCCGTAGGAGGAGATGGTTCGCACACCAGTCCCTTTGGCACCATTCAAGAAGGGATTGCAAGTGTGTCTCCGACAGGAACGGTTCACGTACTGGCTGGCACGTATCCAATTACGACCTCCATATCCGTAGCCATCCCTGGGATCACCATCAAAGGATATTCCGGCACGTTAGTCAGCCTGCAAGCGGCAGTGATTCCTTTCGTGGTTACAGGAAATGGAGTGACCATAGACGGATTGACGATAACCAGTGATATTCCGTATGAAGCCGAGTTCATCCAAATCGGAGGATCCAATCATAGTATTATTAACAATGTGATCTATGGACCGCCGCAAACCGGCCCGTCTACAGACTGGGTGATCAACCGCGGATTTGTCAGCCAGGCTGGCAATATGACGAACTTGCTGGTGCGGAACAATATTTTCTATTCGCTCCGGCAGCCTGCTTATCTGAATCCGGGTACGACTGGTTATATTACGGACAATGTGGTCTATAATACGAGAGGGTTTGTGGTAGATTCGGCTATTTTTCAATTTTCTGGAAATTCTTGGGGCAACCCTGCCAATGCTACGGACATTGCATTGTTACTCGGTACGCCTGCGGGATCTCCATATGATCCTATAGCCGATCTGACTGCCAATAACAGCAATGCCGCTATCGATGACCAACGGTAAGAAAAGAGAGTATGATGCAGAAGAGCTGCCCTCGGGCAGCTCTTTATTGTCAGCACGTATGGCCTGTTAAAGGCATTGAACGCTCGCGACGCATACTCGGGTTGCAGACTAGCTGCCGCCCAACGCCTTGCGGACAATAGGCGCGACCTTGGTGCCCAGTAACTCGTTGGCACGCATCACTTCGAGGTGCGGCATCGTACCGACATTCAGATGCAGGAGAAATCGGGTGACGCCCAGATTTTTGCGCAGCAGAAGGATCTTTTCCGCTACATATTCGGGGTCGCCTACATCAAGAGCCCCCCGCAGGCTTCGTGCGGCATCGAAGGTAGAACGGCTGTAGGGCTGCCCCCAGCCGCGTTCCCGGCCGATCACATTCATCTGTGCCTGGGTGGGAGGGAAGAATAGCTCTGCAGCCTCTTCGGAGGTTCTCCGACGAAGCCGTGCGAATGCGTCGCAATGGGCAGCTTGTCGGGATCATGACCGGCGCGTGCAGCGGCTTCCTTATACAATCGGACGAGCGGGGTGAAGCTCTCGGGCATGCCTCCTATGATGGCGAATACGATCGGAAGCCCCAGGGTGCCTGCCCGGATCGCGGATTCGGCATTCCCGCCCGTACCAATCCATACAGGCAGAGGGCTTTGAACCGGGCGGGGATAAATAGCAAGATTGGTAATAGGAGCGCGATGGGACATTTGCATGCAAGCCTCCTTCATCCTCTCCAGTTTACTTGTCATTTTACTATCGTAAGTTATTTTTGTTGGATGCGGTCAAGTAATGGATATTGCGCGGGACGCCTGCGGTGCGGGACTTCTGCCCGGCCGGAGGGATGTGCATGCTGCAGGAGGACTCGGTGAAGAGCGGGGCTGATAGCATACGAGTAGCATGTATCTCATGGATGATCGATTCGTGGCTTCAAACTGACCGAGCCTAGGCAGGAGGTCGATATAAGGCTTATAGCCGTCGGTTGGCAAAGCCCATAATCGTACCGCATCCTGCCTATACGCTGACGCCGCTCCAGTGTGCCGGGTGACAGAGGGCCGGCGGAAGCTTGGTGTACGCATCCCCCTTGGCCGCGTTAAGCTGCGCTTGGGTAAGAAAGATGCTTTCGGTCAGATCGGCACCTCGGAGATCGGCATCGCGGAAGTCCGCCCCGATGAGATCGGCTGCCCTCAGGTCGGCACCCCGAAGGTCCGCCGCAATCAGGTAAGCACCTCGCAAATTAGCTCCTCTCAGGTCCGCGCCCTTCAGCTTGGCACCCATTAGATCAGCGCCACGCCGGTAGGTTTTGCGGCTGCCCGGAGTACCCTTCAACTTGCGGAGCGCTTCATCGCGCACAAGCTCGCTGGTCCGCAGCAGCAGCTCGTTAACTGCTGCCCGATGGGCGGCGATGTCCAAGGCCAGGACCGATTCGGGGCTAAGCCGGGTTAGACGCTCCGTCTCGTCACAGGAGGCGCGGAGCGCATCCAGAATCGGCAGCGCGGGCTTCAGTGTCAGCGCCTCGCTCAAGTACCAGAGCAGCTCGTGCAGCATCCGCATGATAGGAAATACCTCGAACATCTGCATGGCTGTGCCAGGGGCTTGCCGCCAATCAATACCTTGGTAGGTGACCTGGGACACATGCTGGCCTGCTCCGAAGCAGTCGTACACGGTACAGCCGCGGAAGCCTAACGGTCTGAGATGGGTATGTACCCCACAGCGGAAGTCGGCTTGCAGATTATGACAGGGCTGCCCGGCCTGTTTGTCCATCGCGAAGTCAACGGAAGCGGCGAAAGGAAGAGCCACACAGCATAATCCAAAGCAGCTTTCACAATCAGACTGCAGATTCAGCGGAGGCTTGTCCGTATGTTGTTTGGAAAATGGTTGGATGTCTGTCAATTGGGAACCTACTTTCAACACATGGTATTTTTTATACTCATAATACTAATTCTGAACATGATTAACCGTCAATCTTTGCCGTTGTAAAATCACATTTCGGTATTCCACGTGAATTTTTGGTAAATTCATGGTACAGTCTACATACGTCTTTTTTTCTTACTAGGGAAGGATTTCTCCTGAAATCTTTCTTACATCAAATGAACAAAGGAGAAATATGCACCTTGAAGAAAAAGCATCTGGTCACTCTTTCTTTGCTGCTGGCAGCGCTTGCGGCTGAAACTAGCGCCTCGGCAGTGGATGTATCCGGTACGACGATACATATTCAATTTCAGGATCGGCAGCAGTCCGCACAGGTGGATGGTATTACTGTTCCACTCGAGTCTGCGGCTCAAATTGTAGAAGGAAGCTTTTATATCCCGATCCGCTGGCTCGGACAGCAACTGGGCATGGAAGTTGTTTGGCACGAAGAGCGTCGTTCGATCGGCTTGACCACACCTCACGCTTATCTGGAATGGGATCTGGAGCGAGGGACGGGTTCCGTGAATGGGACGACCTCGGCGTTAGCTGACAGCGCTATCGTCCAAGATGGTACGCTTCTTGTCAAGCTCAGCGCGATTGCACCTTATATGGGCGTCAAGTATACCTTTACCCCGCAGCCAAGCCGGGTAGATCTCACTTATGTGTCGCCTACGGATTCGGCTTATCGCGAGTCCGTGTACACAGAGGACACGCAGCCGAACTCGCGGCCTATTACGGTGTTTGCAACAGACAAGGCTTCTTACCGGCTGGGGGAACCGATTCACTATATCGATCTAAGCTACGATCCCGATGCCGAGGGACTGCCGGAATACCGGTGGAAGGGTAAAGAGGACGCTTTCTTTAAGCCGGGTACCTATCCGGTAACCCTGGAGGCGAGGGATCGGCATGGCAACTGGAGCAAGCCGTACACCCGTCTGATCCACGTGACGAACGAGAGCTACCTGAGCGAAGCCGAATTTCCTTGGTATGCGAGCCCCGCAGGTTCGTTGATCCGCAGCCAAACAGAGGCCTGGCAGCAAGCGGCCGAACAGGCCCATCCTCTGACGTCGCTGCTGACACAATCCGCCTATCGTGAACGGGTCGTCAGCGGGGAAAATCCGGCGGTTCGGGAGACCGGATTGTTGAACAAACAAACGGTCCATGGTTATTCGCGTCTCGTCTCACACCATATCAACGAGCTGGGGAAGACAGTAGAGCTCAAGACGCTGGTCTATAACCCGGATACCAGCAAGTCCCGTACCCTGCGGATGACAAGCCAGGGAGAGGCTACGCCAACCTTGCTTCATCGCACAGTGGCCAAGGAGGCCGTGACGGACTTCATGACCCAGCCTAAGGCCGGACAGGAGATTAAGATCGGTCCAGGCAAAACGGTAGCGCTGGACAGCTATAAACTGGAGCCTGGACAAGGTATGGCCAGCTTCAAGGATATCGAGACGGACGGCCCCGTACAGATCGGGATGGTTGCAGCCGAGGAGAATGAATTCGTTCAAGATCTTCAGTTCTACCCCGAACCGGCGCCTTTAACCAAGGAGCAGGAAGATGCGCTCCGTGTGTCAGAAATACGGATGGATGTCATTGAACCGCTGAAGAACTTAAAAAACGTCTCCAAATGGTCTGTTGATCATAAGCCTGTTTCCGATTTGGGAACCTTGTATTCCATTCATTATAACGACCCGCTTCCGACCGCGATAGCGATGCATGTGAAGGATGGCTACGCCGACGGCGTCTTGAAGGTGGATGGGGTTGTCGTTCCGCTGCCGCAAGGCGGTTTAACGGATCATGACGGCGCATTCCTCGTCGTACGGACAACAGGACTGGAATCATCTGTTCATATTGACTGGATGGCCGCTCCCGGCAGCAGCTCGCAGGTCGAGTGGATTCTGTATCCCTTGCAGAAGAAATAACGGTACGATTGAAGGTTGAACGATTTCCAGCGTAAGGCTGAAATAAACGTAGAATAAGCATGTATAGAAAGGACTCATATCTTTATGTTGAAGTTACGTCCATGGCTATTGGCGCTCGGCGCCTTCTGTATCCTTGCGTCACCATCCACACCGCCGGCTGCCGCAGCCGCAGCCGCTCCGGAGGCCACTCAACTGTTGCTTTATCCGGGAGCTTCGTCTGCTTATCTAAACGGCTCCAAGCTGGAAGGCAAGCTTCCACTGATTGAGCGGGGCAAGCACTTCTATCTGCCGGCTGCGGAGCTGACCGAATACTTGGGGCTTCGCGTGGGATGGGATGAGGTCAAGGGAGCCGTGCAAGTGAGCACCCCGAAGGCTTTTCTAGAGTTCTTCCCGGCTGACGAAACACTCGCTGTTAACGGCAAGCTTCAGCCTTGGGGAACGGACGCGCGGTTAGAAGAACAGCGTCTTTATGTAGAGCTGGCCTTTCTCCAGCAATATGTTTCTTACCAGTCGCGAGTGGATGAAGAAGCCCGCCGCGTAGAATTGAATTATATCCGGCCATCCGTCAACCCATTGCTATTTACCAACGATACGATGCCGAATGTCAAGCCTGTCGCCAAGTTCGCGGTGGACCGCGAGTCTTACAGGATAGGCGAGCCGATCCGTTACATGGACTTGAGCTACGATCCGAAGGGAAACAAGCTGCAAGAGGTGAAATGGACCGGCAATGCTGGGGCCATCTTCGTACCAGGGCTCTATAAAGTATCTCTGCAGGTCACGGACAGCCTGGGTCAGGTCAGTGAGACATATTCCCGCAATATTCTGGTCAAGGATATTCCCTATCTGGACGAGTTCGATTATCAGGTGAATTACAAGCCGGTCGGTACTTTTGTGAAGGAAGAGGAAGAGGTGCTGAGGAAGCATCTGCGCGGCATCCCGGACCTGAAGCGGCAGGAAAGCAAGCCCGCAGACCGTCCGCTGCTCGTCAGTGACAGCCCGGAAACCTTCAAGGAGAAGGGCAAGCTGTACAGCGATCAAGTGAAAGGTAAAGCGCGGCTGTATGCGGACCATGTGAACGGAACCGAGCGGAAGATGAAGTTTGCCATTATCGCGCATAACCTGGAGGAGTCCCGCAGCGTCGTGATCAAAACGACCAATCAGGGAGAAGTTTACCCCTCGATCTATGCGAACCTGATCGGCAATGAAGCGACCATCGAATTCCTGCAGGGCGGACAGCCGGAGGAGACGATGTCGCTGAAGCCCGGCGAATCGGCGTATTACCGGACGATGCCGGATTTCTATCCGGGCCAGGGCGTGAATGTGCTGTACGACGTAGAGACGGATGGACTTGTGGAGTTCACCTTCGTCGCGATGGAAGAGAAGGATGGGCTGGAGCAGATAAGCGGTTATCCGAAGCTGCCGTATAGCGGTAATGTTCGCGGGACCTTCACCGGCTCGGAGGTGCTGTGGAGTATAGATGCATCGTCTGTCAAGGAGCCTTCCAGCTTCGCGATCGGCGACGGTACGTCGGATGTGTTTGTCACCGGCACGGATGCTTTCCAGAAGGAAGCTTCGACTAACCTAGGCAATTACGGTGTGGTGTATCATATTCAGATTAAGGCGCCGCCGAAAATGTCCGTACTGATCCTGCCGCGAGGCGGTGTGTTCAAGGGGCCGTTCAAGGTGGACGGCAAAATCGTACAGACGCCGCCTTCTGGCGTTATGATGGATTACCAGGGGTATACGATCATTGCGAGGACCAACGGGACGGAGCCTACGCTGGACTTGGAATTTTCGCCTGCAGCGGGGTCAGCGTTCCCGATTGACGTGATTTTGTATCCGATTAAGTAGATCTGCGCTAAGTTGAACAAATGTATTAGGATGGATTACAGAAGCGTCCCGTCGAGGGGCGCTTTTTTTATGGATAAGGGGACATCAACATCCATAACGATATGAAACGTCAATTGACTGGCATAAGAAGATGTTGAAATTATAAGATTACATAATATATATTATGTAATCTTATAATTGGCTCCATTTAACTTATGCAACTAATTATTAATGTTATTAATAAAAATAAGGAGCGTTCCTTAACTACCCCCACAAGGGCCATTCCTGGGACAAACACCTAATCTCCCGCTCTGGAATAAAGTAAACATGGGCCCTTGCCGCTGCTGGCTGCGCTGCCCAACCATTCGATTGCCGGGAGTGAGCGTAATGAGATGGAATGATTGTGTAGGCCCGTACAAGAGCTATATCAGCCTAGGGGCCAATTGCCAGGTGGCCTATCAGCTAAGCAGACTGGGCTTGCGCCAAGCTTCCGGCCCACTCGATTGGTTTACGTCCGAATCCGTTCCCGGGCTTGTCCGGCTGCTGCAGCACCGGTTCAAGGGTCTGATGACCTTCCGCAACATGCGGGTGGTGGACCGTATAGGGGAGAACTTCGTAGTGGAGGACCCTGTATACGATATCATTTCCTATCACGACTTTCCCGTCTATCAGCAGAACTGGTGGGATGCTTACCCGGCATTCAAGCAGAAGCTGGAGCGCAGGGTCAACCGCTTCTGGCAGACCCTTCAACATAAACCAATCCTGTTTATCCGCACGGAAACGACGATCGAAGAAGCGCAGCAGATCAAAGCGGCTTTAAATACCCTCATGCATGGGGGCTTCCGATTGCTGATCGTGAATAGCCATACTTATCCAAACTCCGAGATCGTAGATGAGGAGTGGGCACTCAAGGATGTCTGCTGTGTAACGGTTCCCCGCGGCCACGACTGGAGAGGGTCGGATGGGGCCTGGAACCGCGTGATGAGCGGCTTCACCGTGCAAAAAAGCCAGGCAATGTCTGCCTGGCACAATGCTCCATAGAGCGGATTATGAGCTTCGTTGTTAGGACTTCGGGATGTTGCTCAACACCCAAGGTCCTATTCGTTTACCCGAATCATTGAGGATGGGCAGATGCTTCTGCCCAGGCACAATTTCGACATGGGATTGCGGGAGCACTTGCATGGCCTGCATAAGCTACGACTTTGGGCGGATCCATAATCTCATCGTCCTCACCGATCCACAGTCCGAATGGTTTGTCTAATCTGGACACCTCCTGCGAAGGCTTGGCGGGATTCAAAGCCAGTGACATATTAACGCTATTGTATTGAACCAACCCTATGCTAGAATTCAGCTGTTCTGGCGAGTAGTTATAGCGGACACCTACCGCATGACCCTTGAGCAACCCCCCGGTAATGGCATGGGCGACAAATGCCTTCATGCAAACTGTCGCAAAATTCCCGTTTCCTTCCCGCATCGTATCCGATCTGGGACCAAAATCCGGTGCGACGAACAGATAACCGTTCACACTCTCATGGTGCGGATAGTTCGCATAATTCACCACCAGACCGGCTCCAGCGGAATGACCGCCCAGAAAGACAGGTACAGAAGGGAACTGCTGGTGTGCAGCCTGGACGATGCTGGTGACATCCTCGTAGACCTGTCGATGCTAGGGGCATCTCCCCGGGGGCCGCCCGACATTCCATGTCCCCGTATATCCGGCAAATAAGTAGCGATACCGTAGGCTTGGCTCAGTTCTTCGCCAATCGGCTGGTAGCCTGCCGCGCTATTGGCTCCCGAGCCGTGATAGAAGATCACGACGGCTTTGGGATTAGCAGGTGTATAGGCCCGGTAGGCGAGACGGACATGATCGCCGGACTCGACAAACTGGACATGCTCATCCTTGGGCTGCTTCCCAGGGTCCGACTGAACCCCGTCCGATGTGACATCGGATACGATACGGTCAGGAAATTGACAGGTGGAAAGCGGAGTTGCCGCATACGCGATCGTGCCTGCCAGCACGATAAGCACGATCGAAAGGACGATGATCAGCAATCGTTTCCCTATTTTTTTCATCGCAAACCGAACCACGCTTTTGCTTCCTGACTGTTAAGCCTCCAGATCACCAGAATAGGCAGCAAGATGCCCAGCAAAAATCCGTAGCTGTGCCAGACGGTGAATTCGACGACCCGCAGGACGATCAGAAGTACAGCCAGAACGATAACACTCTGTCTCCGGGCGGGATGCGGGGTGCTCAGCCGGGCTGCCACCCAGACAGAGGCAATGCCGAAAAGTATCATCGCCAGCGAGATGATTTTTTTCTCCATGCCTTCGGCACCTAGTGAAACGATACCGTTAAATACATGAATAGCCGCAGCGATATAGAGGAGGATTTGGATCGTTGAGATCACTACGGGTTTTTTGGAGCTTGCCTGCAACTCTTGGTTCATCGAATTTCCTCCTTCAAGGGTTGATCAGACTGAGATTATTCAGTAGTCAGCGTAGCCTCGGCTTCTGCGCACCAGTGCAGCACCGTTTCCGCAAAATCCATGCCATAGCGCTTGACCAGCGCCGGACCGTCCAGTGAAGCAGCAGCCTCCTGATCCTCCCAGGTCATGCCCGGCTGGACGGCTTGAATGGCGGATAGGAACCACTCGAAGCTGGCACGCCTCTCCCGGATCAGCGGCAGGAGCAGCTCCGGGCCTTCCTGACTGGCGAATAAAAACTTGACCATATTTTCATCTCGGATTTGCAGCGGGGCAGAGGGGGCGGACAACCACTTGCGCAATGCCCGGCGTCCCATCTCCGTAAGCTGCCACTGCTGCCGCGACCTCGGCCCCTCGGCTCCTCTCGGCGCTTCGATCAGTTCAAGCGCCTCCAGAACCTTTAATTGCGGATACAATTGTCCATCGCTGATTCCCCAGAAAAAGGACAGCGATCGTTTGGCAGCCTCCCGAATTTCATAGCCGCTCCGGGGCTGCAAGGATAGAAAGCCCAGAATCGTCCAGGCGGTTGGCGTTAGCTCCATGTTCCCTTCATCGACAAGGGCTGACAGCGGCTGATTATCCTCAGAATCTAGGCTGGTTCGACTCATGTTGAACTCAATTCCTCCTTAATAATATCTCTTCCAGATATATAAATGCCTCTACCAGATATATTAGTGTAACCCATTCAACTTGTCAAAATACAATAATAACCTACATCTATCGTCATCTTGCTCCATTCGGAGGGCAATTAAACGATTGCAAGCAAAATAGACGCATCCGTTTCATTTACGGTGCGTCCGGTCCTGCTTATAACCATTAATCCGCGATCCATGCAAAGGTGGACATCGACTCGATCCGGTCCGGCTGCTCAGCGTAATCCTGCAGCAAACCTATCTGGGAATGAATCCAGGCTTTCATTCTTGCCGGAATTTCACCCAGCTGCTCCAGTTCCGATTGATAATCGGAAATGACCATATCGACTTCCCAGCCGCCGTCCTGCAGCGCCGATGAATCGATCGACGCCTCCTTCACAGAACGCCAGCCCGCTTGCTCCGCCAGTCTTCGGATGTCATCGGGGGTGAAGAGAGTCCGGATATTGGAGAGACTGCTGGTCTTGTAGCATTCATACTGCGCCTGAATCGATGCTGCCAGGAAATGAGGAAACTGTCCAATCGTCCGGATGCGGGGGTCCCATTCGGCGATACATAGTTGAGTGCCCCAGGGACGCACCCTCTGCAAAATGGCCGACAGCACCTCGAAGGACGGCAGATACCAGGAGCAGTGCGAGAGGACGATTTTATCGAAGGCGCGATCCGGGAAGCTGACTTCCGATGACAAAATGTCCGTTTCAAACTCAATCCGGATCTGCTTGCCTAGGCTCGATTGCTGCAGCCGCGCTGTCGCCTCGCCCAGCGTCATGGGGGCTCCATAATGAGGGGAGGCGATATCAATTCCATGGACGTGTCCTTCCTCACCGACCATATAGGCCGATACAGCGGTCGTATCGCCCTGGCCACAACCGATTTCGAGAATTCGTTCTCCTGATTGTATACCCCAGAACTCAGCCAGCTCGATCCGGTGGGCGGTCTGGACTCTTTGGATACTTCCTGGCGCCTGGTCTGCCCCTATACGGGCCAGAATGGATTCCAACCTGTCATTGTTCAATACGTTCAATCCCTTCCTCGCAACAAATATCTCGGTATATCCTTCCACACCGCTCAGCTTTTTCCTTCTGGTTGGAACTGACTAACAAATCTATACGATTGCTGGCGGATGAAGGGTTCCAAAAAGTATAAATTTTTTTCAATAGGTCATCTTCCTGGCTTATGGAGGGCGAATCCGAATCTTTATAATAGCACATGAGAGCAACACAAATCGCAGACATGTGAGGAGAACGCTAACATGAGCACAACCTTTCCGTACGGCTCCGTCCTCAAAGTACAGAGGGAATTTTCACTGGATGATATCCGCACCAAATTAAATGAAATGAAGCGCTGTGGGATGAACTATGTGGTTATCTGGCCAGCCTTGTTCTGGTGGGAGAACAAAGCGCATGCCAATTACCCGTTCCAGACCGGGATTGAAATTCTGAAGCATGCCGAAGAGATCGGCATGAAGGTCATCATGGAACTGGCTGGTCAGATTACGGCGCTCGAATACGCACCAGACTTCATCATGCGGGAAGAGTATTATGCCAAGAAAGCCAACGGCACCGTGGATAACGATAAAATCATCTTCGATTACCTGAACTACAATCACCCTGAAGTGAAGCAGATGGTCAGAAAGCATTATACGGCCGCAGCCAAGGCATACAAGGGCTACAGCGCTCTGTATGGATACGATATTCTCAACGAAACGATGTTTACCTCCTACGACCGCTATACGCTGCAGTTGTTCCGGGAATGGCTGGAGGAGAAGTACCTGACGATCGAGCGGCTGAATGAAGTGTGGGATCGTTCGTACTACGACTGGAATCAGATCGAATTTACGTACTGGCTCTGGGCCAGCGTGATGCCGTTCGTCGACTGGCAGCAATTCCGCAAGACCAATATGGGGATGATCCTGAACGAGTGGAAGGGCTATATCAAGGCGGTTGACCCGGATTGCCCGACGATCGCGGACAATATCAACTCGATGATTGCGACCGATAACTTCTACGGCAGACCGCATGATGATTGGAACATCGCCGAGAATGTAGACGAATACGGCATTTCCTTCTATCCGAAGGAAAACCTGCAGGGCCAGCCGCATTACAAGCGCTGGGAGACGTTCGTCGGCGTTCATTCGGCGACGAAAACAGGCCGGTTCTGGATCTCGGAGCTGCAAAGCCATCACCGCAATATGTTCAATCCGAACAGCATCGTCTATCCGTACGAGCTGAAGTGGTGGAGCTGGGAAGCCATCTCCCACGGAGCGAAAGGCCTGATTTACTGGAAGTGGGACCCGTTCATCAAGGGGGTCCAGACAGCCGGTCGCGGGCTGGTCGATCCACAGGGTGGCTTCACGCCGCGGGCTGATGCGGCTGCCGAAATTGCGGCTATCCTGGATCAATACAGCCATGAGTTTACGACCTACGACCCCGAGCAGCCGCGGGTAGCGATTCTGTACGATAAATTGACGCATGATTTCACCAAAGCGTTCACCCAGAGCGTGCCGCATGAGGCGAATATTTACATCGACTCGCTCGCCGGATTATACGAATGCCTGTGGGAGCTGAATATTCCGGTCAAATTCATCACGCCGGATGATGTCAAGAGCGGCAAGGAGAAGGAATTTCAAACACTGTTCCTGACGAACCAATTAGCAATAGGTCCTGAACTGGCCGAAGCGATCAGGCAGTTCGCAGCGCAAGGCGGTACGGTGATCGCCGACGGTAAGTTCGGTGAGATTCGCGAGGACGGGCTGCTGAACGAGCAATTGCCCGGAGGCGCTTTAAACGAGCAACTCGGCTATCAGTTGATCGATATCGATCCGCTGGGGCTGGGCATAAACGTAGAGCGCGAAGCTAACGGAGAAACTCTCCATTTCCCGGGATTTTTCGAACGGAAGCTGCTGCACGTTGATGGCGATAAAGCCGAAGTATGGGGGGCCTACGCTGACAACCATGCGGGCGTGCTCGTGTCACCGGTCGGTGAGGGCCGTATTGTGTACATCTCCTCGATGGTCTGGTACGGCTACAACAAGAAACCGGATGCTCGTGTGCTGGACTGGGTCCGGCTGCTGGACGAGAAGTACGAGCTGGCGCTTCATAAGGCCGAAGACGCGCGCCTTAGATTGTGCACATTGAGAGGCGAGGACGGACTGCTGCTTTTTGTCTTCAACTATACGGGCGAAGCGATCAGCTCGCTGATCCGGTTGAACGGCATCGGCTCAAGTGCGGAGTCACTAGTGCGTGTCACGGACGGACGCAGCATAGCTATCGAGCAGAATCAGGATCAGGTCGCCTTCACAGACGCCATTCAAAGCAAGGAAGTCGCCATCTATAAGCTGGCATGGAGGGGGTAACCGTGACCGATATCGACGTAAAAGAGTTGTCCCGACAGCCGATCCGGCTGCAATCGACCCGGGTGTGGCGTACGTATTCCGGCGGCAGGCTGATTGATGAGTGGCAGGGGAAAGCATCTGCCGAAGACAGCACCTTCCCTGAGGAATGGGTAGCCTCCGTCGTGCAGGCGACGAATGTCGGCCGCGAGCATCTGCAGGAGGGGCTTAGCGCCCTCCAGCTGGCGGATGGGAGCCAAGTGACGCTGAAGGACGTGATCGCCTCCGATCCCACAGTCTTCCTCGGCAAGGCTCATGCGGAGAAATACGGCGATAAGACCGGCGTGCTGGTTAAGGTGCTGGACTCCAGCGAACGATTGACGATCCAGGTGCATCCGGACCGTGAGTATGCCAAGACGAAATTCCAGTCTGACTTCGGCAAGACGGAAGCCTGGTATGTCATCGGGGGCCGCGAGGTGGACGGAGAGGAGCCCTATGTACTGTTCGGCTTCAAGCCGGGCGTCACGCCGAAGCAGTGGAAGGACTTGTTCGACCGCCAGGATATTCCAGGCATGCTGGATGCAATGCACCGGATTCCGGTCCGCGAGGGGGATGTGTTCCTCGTGCAGGGCGGCGTGCCGCATTCGATCGGCAGCGGCTGCTTCCTGATCGAGATTCAGGAGCCGACGGACTACACTCTTCGTACGGAGCGAACGACGCCCAAGGGCAACGTCGTTCCAGACCAAGCCTGCCACCAGGGACTGGGCTTCGATGAGATGCTGAACTGCTTCCACTATGACACGCACACGCTGGAGCAGGTGAAGGACAGATGGTGCAAGCAGCCGGCCGTACTGGAGCAATCGGCAGGAGGACTTCTGACCGCGCTGATCAAGAACACCGATACGGACCGCTTCTCCATGAACCGTCTGACAGTCGATACTGAATACAGCATGAAGGGCAACGGAACCTTCGTCATCGCCATCGTCCTGAAAGGGTCAGGCACCCTGACCGGGGAGACAGGAGAGACGAAGGTGGGACAAGGAGATACCTTCTTCCTGCCGGCCTCCATGACGGAGCTGAAGTGGGCTCGTCAGGGTGAGGAGCCGCTGCAGGTGATCCTGTGTTACCCTCCCGGCGTATAGCCGGGAGTTCTCCACCAGAGCGGCAGTACCGCAAGCTTGACAATTGTTTGGAATGGGGAGGAAAGTAAAAGCCTATGAAAAAAAGCAAGGTAGTCGAAAACGTAACGGGCTATTTATTTATCGCCCCCTTGGCTATCGGATTGGTTGTACTGACGCTCGTCCCGATCATCATCTCGTTCCTGCTCAGCTTCACAAGCTGGAGCCTGGTACAGGGGATGAAGGGAATCACCTTCGTCGGCATGAAAAACTACACCATGCTGTTTCACGATCCGGTATTTATCAAATCATTGACCAATAACTTTATCTTCATCCTGGTCGTGCCGATCACGATGATTCTGGCCATCACCCTGGCAGTCACGATCAATAAGAACGTGTACTGGAAAGACTTGTTCAAGGTTGTGTACTTCATGCCTTATATTTCGAGTATCGTCGCTGTTGCGATCGTGTGCCAGGTATTGTTCCACCCGGAGTACGGCCCGATCAACGAGACCTTGAAATCGATCGGCATCACAGACCCGCCCAAGTGGCTGGCCGATCCGCACTTCGCTCTGCCGACTATGATGGCGATTACCGTATGGACGGGCCTGGGTTACAATCTCATTATTTATCTGGCCGGCTTGCAGAGCATTCCCAAGGATTTGTTCGAGGCTGCCGATATCGACGGCGCAACGCCGCTGGTGAAGTTCTTCCGGATTACGCTGCCGATGCTGTCGCCGACGACCTTCTTCCTGCTGGTCACGGGGATTATCGGATCGTTCAAGGTGTTCGATATTATCGTCGTCCTGACCGGGGGCGGACCATCCGACTCCACGTCGATGATGGTGTTCTATCTATATCAGCAGGCCTTTGTCAACCTGAAGACCGGCTATGCATCCTCGGTATCTGTTGTGCTTCTCCTTTGTGTACTTGTGATTACCGTGATTCAATTTTTCGCCCAGAAGAAGTGGGTCAATTATTAGGAGGCTCGCCCTATGCAGCTTGACATACGCAAATCTATAACGACTGCCGTGATGGTGGTCATCGGCTTCCTGTTTCTGTTTCCGTTCTTTTGGATGATCTCGGCTTCGCTCAAGCAGGAGACGGAAGTGTTCAACTTCCCGATCGAGTGGATTCCGAAGCAGTGGAACGCGGTTCAAAACTACACGCAGGTATGGGTCAACACGCCATTCGCCCAATACTACGGCAACTCGGTCTTCGTTACGGTCATCACGACGGTCTTGTCGGTGCTCGTCTCGTGCCTGGCGGCCTACGGCTTCACCAAAGTAAAGTTCAAGGGCAGGGAAGCGATTTTCCTGATCCTGCTGGTCGTCTATATGATCCCGCATCAGGCAATTCTGGTGCCGCAGTTCATTCTCTACCGCTGGCTGGGCATGTACGATACGCTGACAGGATTGATTCTGCTGAACAGCTTCAGCGTACTCGGCACGTTCCTGCTTAGGCAGGCGTTCATGAGCATCAATGACGAATACCTGGAATCCGCGCGCATGGATGGCGCCGGACACATGCGGATCTTCCGTTCCGTCATGGTACCTCTGGTCAGACCTGTGATTGCCACCTACGCGATCCTGCGGTTCATCTGGACCTGGAACGATTACCAGAACCCGCTGATCTTTCTCAAATCTCAAAAATTATTTACCCTGCAGCTCGGCATTCAGTCGTTCGGTAATGAGAACGGCCAGTTCTATTCTCTCGTTATGGCGGGCGCGGTTTCCGCGATCCTTCCGCTGCTGATCGTGTTTATCGTCGGACAGAAGCATGTCATCGAAGGCATCTCTGCAGGCGGGGTCAAAGGCTAATAATCGTATAAATTTTTGCCAGCAAGATAAAATAATTGCTTATGTCCATTTTTCATGTCCCTTATAATGAAGAGGCAGTACAAAAACAGGGATAGCAACAACGAAACTAGACTAGAGGGGATTGGCTGCTATGAAAAAAACAACAGGATTGCTGCTGACGGGTGTCATGATGGGCTCGGTCTTGGCAGGCTGCGGAAGCAATGCGGAGCCGGCAAAGACGACCGAGGGAGGAGCGGGTGATACGAAGCAAGTCACCTTGAAGGTGTTCACCTGGCTATCGGAAGAAACGATGCACTGGAATAAAATACTTCCTGAATTTTATAAAGAATATCCGAATATTAAAGTCGATGTTAACGTGCTTTCCACGAAGGACGATGCTCATGAAGCGATGAAGAAGCTTGACTTGGCGGCCGCATCCGGTCAGGAGATGGACGTCGTGATGATCAACGACTCGACGGGCTACGTCCAACGCGCCAAAGCAGGCATGCTCGCACCGCTCGATGACTATCTGAAGGCTGACGGCGTTAATTATGATAGCGAATACAAAGCGACGACGCAAATGGAAGGCAAGTATTATGCGCTGCCCGGGCGCCTGCTGACCTGGTTCGTCATGCTGAACAAGCAAAAACTGGATGAAGCAGGACTGGCAGTTCCGAAGGAATGGACTTGGGATGAATTTATGGAATATTCCAAAAAATTAACCAGGGGCGAAGGTCCATCCAAGCAATACGGCACTTATTTTCACAATTGGGAACAATATATCACCCTGGCCTTGATTAATAGCCCGCAAAGCAATAAACTCGTAACATCGGACGGTAAACCGAACATCAACAACGACCGTGTCCGCAAGTCGCTGGAGATCGCGAATCAGGTTCAGAATGTGGACAAGTCGGCCCGTTCGTATGCGGATGTCATCTCGCAGAAGCTGGCTTACCGCAACGAATATTTCAGCGGCAAAGCGGCCATGATCCCAACGGGAAGCTGGATGATTACGGAAGCGGCCGGCACGGACACCGTACCTGCCAAGTTCGAATCGGTATTCGCCCCTTATCCGAAGTACAAGAAGGAAGACCCGAACGGCGCTACACTTGCCAATATTGACTACATGGGTGTATTCTCCGGGTCGAGGCACCCGAAGGAAGCTTACCAGTTTACCCGCTGGTACTCAACGAAGGGGATTCTCGCAGCTGAAAATATGCTCTCCTCCTGGACCAAGGCTGATCTGAACAAGATGATCGACGGCATGGTCAAGACCGGTAAGAACCCGGAGATGGTCAATAAGGCTTCTCTGGAGCATGTGCTGGGAACTTCGGCACCCGTTAAAATTGAAGCGCCTCCGACTTACATGAGCGATGCCTCCAAGCGCTATACGTCTGAGGTTGAAAAATACCTGTTGAACAAGCAGGATCTGAACACGACGATTACCAACGCAGAAAAATCCATCCAAGACGTGATTAACTTGAATAATTAATAGTGCCCGACCCGATTGGGTCGACCGCAAGACCAAACCGTGGAGAGCATCCTGCTCTTCACGGTTATCATGTTTTGGGCGAGAAGGGATACTCTTGAAAACATTATTCGATAAGCTCTCGAAATGGTCTTTGCGCCAAAAAGTGCTGCTCTCGATCATCATATGTCTGATCGCACCACCCACTATTGCGATTCAGGTATCGAATTACTTTACCCGGGATGTCCTGAGGGAGCAAGCTGTGATCAATGCGCAGGAGTCTCTGGACGTTGCCAATCTGTATGTGACCGAGCGGATGAATTCGATGATTTACATGACGAATAATATTCAATTCGATAATGAAATGGCAACTGTGATGAAGAAATTGGGACAGCAGCCGCTGGACCCGGCTCTCCTGGTGCTGGAGGGCAAGTATATAACGAATAAATTGGAAACGCTTGTTTTTTCCAAGGACCACATGTATATTTCCGTATTGCTGCCGAACGGCGCTTATTTCACGAATTATTCGGGATCGGAGTTCAACCCTCAGCAATTTGCTGAGGAATCGTGGTATTCCAAGCTGGATCAGATGACCGAATACGATATAGAGTGGGTAGGGGCGCATCCCAACTATATTCAATCCCGGAGTAAAACCAGCCCTTATCTGATCACGATGGCGAGAGCTCTCAAGTCGGGCGACGCCAAGCCGTATGCCTATGTGATCCTGAGCGCCGAGGAAAAGACGATCAGCGATTTTTTCTATAAATACGCTCCGACGCAGAAAATGATCCTGACGGACGCTGCGGGAACTGTTTTTGCAAGCGCAGACAATCAGCAGATCGGCGCTGCAACGGCATTCCCGGATTACGGTCCGAGCGAGCAGCAGGGCTCCAAAATATTCACGATTCACGATCAGGAGTATATTCTCCTGAACAAGAAACTGCCGTTCGCAGGCTGGCATCTCATCAGCCTCGTCTCCTACCAGAATGCGATCGAAAAAATTCAAACGATCCGGACTAATGATTATCTGGTGCAGGTGTTGTTTCTGCTGGTGTTCATCGCGATCCTGTATTGGATCATTAGCCGCATTATGAATCCGCTCGTTATTCTGGCGCGGGTGGCTTCTCAAGTCAGGCTTGGCACGCTTCATGTCAGAGCGGATATCCGGGGGACGGACGAGGTTGGGAGGCTCGGGCAAGTATTTAACCAGATGCTCGACCATATCGAATCGATGATCGAACAGATTACCGAAGAGCAGACACGCAAGCGCAAGCTGGAGCTGGAGCTGCTGCAAGCGCAGATCAATCCGCACTTTTTGTTTAATTTATTGAATTCGATCCGGATGAAAATTAGAATGAAGGGGGATCGGGAGAGCGCCGATATCATCTCTTCGTTATCCAAGCTGCTCCGGATGTCGATCAACCGCAACAATGAATGTCTCCCGGTGCATGTGGAAGTGGAAATTGTCCAGCACTATGTCAAGCTGATGAATGTCCGGCATAATCAGAAGATTCAGTACGAGGAATCCGTCGCCTCCAATGTCCTGCTGGAGGAAATTCCCCGGTTCACCATCCAGCCCTTTATCGAAAATGCATTTATACACGGGTTGAACCAGAAGTACGGACACATTACACTTACGATCTGGAAGGAAGATGCGTTCATGTACATCTCGGTCAAAGATGACGGGGTCGGCATGGGGGAAGAGACGAAGCATGAATTGAACCAGGCGCTGCACCGCGAAGAGCATGAATCGAAGAGCAGAGTCAATGGAATTGGGCTGAAAAATGTATATGACCGGCTGCAGATGACGTACGGGACATCCTTCCGGATGGATATTCACAGCGACCTGCACCGCGGAACGGAGATTGTGGTCAAGCTCCCACTATCGGCCAAAGGAGAGGCTTAGCATGTACAAGGTACTGCTCGCAGACGACGACTATCCAGTCATTGAATTTCTGATCCAAGAAATCCCTTGGGCCGAGCTGAATCTGCAGCTCATCGGCTATGCAGAGGACGGCTTATCCGCCTTGTCCAAGGCTCAGGAAGAGATGCCCGATCTGCTGATTACGGATATCGGCATGCCTGGGATGGACGGACTTGAATTAACGCAGCAGCTCAAGCAGTTGAATCCGGCGCTGCGTACGGTAGTCTTGACCTGCCATGATGAGTTTCAATACACACGTCAGGCGGTCAAGCTGAATGTTCAGGATTATGTGCTCAAGGAATCGATGGAGATTGAGGAGATTATCGACATTCTGCAGAAGCTGCTGCAGCAGCTGGATGAGGACAGGGAAGAGGCCCGGATCAACCAGAGTCTGCTCAAGTCCTTCGAGCAAAATCAGGACGTTCTGAAGGAAAAGCTGATGAGCAATCTGATGCTGTCCCCGATTATCAGCGAAGCCGATTGGCAGCGGGAATTCGAGAAATTCCATGTCGATTTTTCCAACACCAGATATGTTCCCGTTATCTTATATATCAACCAGTACGAACAACAATTGAAGCGGTTTCAATCCGATGAGCTGCTCATGTACCCGGTTCTGAACGTGGTGGAGGAGCTGATCCGCCGGGAGCGGAATGCGGTTTGTTTTTCCCTGGGATCCCGGGAGTTGCTGCTGCTGTTCCACACCGGGGATATGAAGCGCAGCGATACGGCTGCGTTCGATAAGAAGCCGCTGCGGGACATCCAGTCAGCTCTAAGCAGCTATGTGAAAATCAAGGGCTCCTTCATCGTAGGCGAACAATATTGCGATAGCATTAAGCTGCTGAAAAAGCATGTGCAGGCCATGATGGAGCTGTCCGAGCAGCGGTTTTACTTACCGGATTCAATCATCATCCGTGCGGATCAGCTGAATATTTCCTTTGCCGGCGAAGATATGTTCCAGTATTACTCGGAAACGTCTGAGTCGCTGGGCAAGCTGCTGATGAACGAATCCAAAGAGCCGATTGACGGGGCTATATCGGAGCTGTTCCGGTTTGTCAGAGAGCGCCGGTTCCACCCGGAGGAGCTGAAGAGCTTCATCCTAAGACTGGTGATGGATCAATATGTGAAAGTCCGCTCGTCCGCCCAATACTTTGACTTCACGCTGTCCAAGGAGCTGCTCCATCAGACTGTATTGTCCATGGAATCGCTGCATCAGCTGGAGGCGTGGCTCGCCTCGTATTGGAAATCACTGCTCGAATCGATCTCGATAATGTCCAAGCGCTCCAGAAGGATGGAAATCATCAAAGCGCAAAAGTATGTGCTGACCCATCTTGACCGCAAAATTACACTGGAAGAAGTGTCCGATATGCTGCACTTGAACCAAGCCTACTTCAGCCGGTTGTATAAGAAGGAAACCCAAGAGAGCTTTATTCAATACGTAACCCGTATGAAGATGGAGAAGGCAAGGGAGTGGCTGGAGACGACGAATAAAACAGTCGAGGAGATCGCCTACCAGCTCGGCTATGACAACAAGAGCTACTTCAATAAATGCTTCAGATCGATCTATCACATGTCACCGTCCGAACTGCAGGCTGGTCCGGTGAATAGTTAAATGCCAGTTGTTGAGAAAGCAGCCATGAACAGGATCGATATTAAATGATCAAAATTCAGTGGTTTCCATGTCAATGGTTATGTTACTATACGAGTAGTATACAAGGACAAGGAATGATTCGATGACTTACAGCGTAGACAAGCACGGCAAGAAGCAACTGCTCTATGTACAGATCGCGGGAAAGATCAAATCCGAGATTCGCAGCCGGAAGCTTAAGCCTCATGATCCGGTTCCTTCCGAAGGAGAGTTTGCTTCTCTTTTCGGAGTCAGCCGGATGACGACGAAGCTCGCGCTGGAATCGCTGGCCAAGCAAGGCATCGTGTATCGGCTGGCACGGCGGGGAACTTTCATTGCCGAAGGTTATGAGGACGCGGCCGCAGAGCATGAGGACACCGTGGTACTGCCTGATCGGGACTATGTCAAGAAGCGGCGGATCGCATTAGTCGTCCCCAATCTGGACGACTACGTGGCTCGCATCATGGTATCCATCGAGAACGAAGCACGGAAGATGGACTGCCATCTCCTGGTGAAGATTACGAAGGACCGGGATGATGAGAGCAATTGTCTGCAAGAGTTATATGAGGATCAAGTGGACGGTGTTATTTTATACCCGAGAGGCCGGAAGACGTGCAGCGAGAAGGTGCTGCGCCTATCCCTGCTCAAATATCCGCTCGTCATCATCGACCGGATTTTCAGGGAAGTCCAGATTGATTGCGTATACCACGATCACTATCAGGGCGCATACCGGTTAGTCGAATATTTGATTGAACAAGGGCATAAGGAGATTGGTTATTTGTCCATGTCCTTCGACGGGGTAACGAGCCGGGAGGAGCGGTACAGAGGCTATCTCGAGGCACTGCTTGACAATCAGCTCCCCATCAACAGCCATAATATGTATTTACATTGTAACGAGTCTTATATGGATAATCTGACTTCCCCGAATGATCAGATCGTGGCCTTTTTTGAACAAAATCCTGCGCTGACTGCCGTTATGTGCGCAGATGATTATTTGGCAACCTCATGTATGTACACGGCATTCTCCATGAAGAAATCGGTGCCGGACGATGTGTCCGTGGTCGGATTCGCGGATATTCAACTTGCCAGTCTGCTGCCGGTACCGCTAACGACCTCGCGCCAGGCGACGGAGCTGCTCGGCGTTGCGGCTTTCGACCTGCTAGCCAAACGGATGGAAAAATCGAATGAGGTAGCTACAACGATTAAAGTGCCTACGGATCTGGTGGAACGCAGCTCTGTGAGGTCGCTTGCCTCTGTCCGATAATTGTTCTGACCCTATAAGCATTTACTTAATCTATACATACAAAGTTTTTTTATGTACAACTGATATTTATCCTGATATTGGATGTCGTTGGCATACTTTGTAGTTCATAGAGGAAGTGAATGCTTTTTTTGTGCGCTAAACTACACTTAATCCTGTAAAAATGCCCGGATTATCAGTATCTCCTACAACCGCATGATGTCTGGACATCTCTTTACGTAATCTACAAATTCTGAACCATTGAATATGTCAGTGGCCTTTACTATGATTGATTCATGCAAGTGATATTAATAAATTGTGGAATGGAGAGTTTCTGTGAGGAAAAAACCAGTTTTGCTAGGTTTGACCGTGCTTATGTCATTGAGCGCATTAACCGGTTGTATCGGTGATAGCGCCAGCACAACCAAACCTGGGAGCGAGTCCGTCAAGGATGCGAACCCGAAAGTTTCGACCGGCTCGTACAAGGAAGCTCCGATGTGGGACTCTCTTGTGAAGAACGGCACCTTGCCTGCTGTGGACAAGCGTCTGCCGGAGAAAGATGACATCATGATCGAGCAAACGGTCGAAAAGATCGGCAAATACGGCGGCGACTGGCGTCTGCCTTGGAGCGGTCCTGACGACAAATGGGGCATTGGCATGATTACCGAAGAAGCGATGTTTCGTTTCAAGCCGGACGGTAGCGGCGTGGAGCCAAACGTTGCCAAGGGCTATGAAGTCAACGCCGACTCGACAGTTTATAAAATTTTCCTTCGCAAAGGCATGAAGTGGTCGGATGGCCACGTATTCAACGCCGATGACGTGATCTTCTATTGGGAGCACATGCTGGTTAAGGAAACGTTCGGTAAGGCGCTGTACGATTGCTATTATTCCGTAGATCCGGTTACTGGCGAGAAAGCCAGAGCAGAAGTTACCAAGCTCGACGACTACACCGTGCAAGTGAAGTTCAAGCATCCAAGCGTTATGTTCCTGGAGCGTATGGCTATTGACAACAAATGGTTCTTCGCCCCGGCACATTATTATAAGACGATCCTGCCGGAGTTCATCGGCGAAGAGAAAGCGCTGGAAGTCGCTAAGCAGTACGGCTTCAAGGATACGAAAACGCTGGGCATCAATACCGGCTACTACTACTGGCTGTATTCGCAAAGACCGACGCTGCGCCCTTGGGTGCCGAAGAACGATCCTAACAGCGACCGCTTCATCAGCGAGCGCAACCCTTACTACTTCAAGACGGACAAAGAAGGGCAGCAACTGCCTTACATCGACCGGATCGTACAGACGAAGATTCAAGACAAGAGCCACAAGCTGGTCGAAGCGCTGGCAGGCAATGTCGAAGTGAGCTCCTTCGACTTCGCGGACTTCACGGTTCTGAAGGAAAACGAGAAGAAGGGCAACTACCGCGTTATTCCTTGGTCCACACCGTCCTGGTCGAGTACGGGCGTCGAGCTGAACCAGACGACGGAAGATCCGAAACTGCGCGCGCTGTTCCAGGATATACGCTTCCGCGAAGCGCTGTCCGTAGCGGTGGACCGCAAAGAAGTATCCGAGATCATCACCAACGGAATCGGCGAGCCTGCACAAGCATCCGTGCCTAAGGGACTGCCGAACTTCCAAGAAGGCTGGGACAAGCAGTGGACAGCCTTCGACCGTGATAAGTCGGCCAAACTGTTTGACGAGATCGGCTTGAAATGGGATGCAGCCCATAAGTATAGAACGTTCGCCGACGGATCGGACCTCAGCATGGTCATCTATCAAGAGAAGATCGCTGACAATGAAAAGTTTATCGAGCTGCTGCGCAAATATTACGAGCAGGTCGGCATCAAGACGGACGTGAAGATTGTCGATCAAGGCAGCTTCTTTGATCTAAAGTATGCGAACAAAATTCCGGTTTCGGTTAAAACGGTTAACCTCGTGAACGTCGCCTACAGACCCGACGAGCTGGTTCCACTGCGCGTCATCACGCCATGGTTCGGCCACTACGGACTGTATACATCCTCGAAGGGCAAGGAAGGCGTCAAGCCGGAGGGCGATGTCGCTGAATTGCTCGCGAACTGGGATAAGATCAAGGCAGCCAAAACGAAGGACGAAATCAATAAATGGAGCAACGAAATCATCAAGCTCCATCAGAAAAACCAATGGGTCATCGGCTATACAAGCCCAACGCCTGTACTGGTCGTAGCCAAGAATAATGTAAGAAACGTACCGAAGCTTGTGAACAGCGATGAGTTCCGCGGTCTGGGTCACGCACATCCGGCTCAATTCTTTATCGAGTAAACGAATAACGATGGGGCGGGGGAGACGAAGCTCTCCCCTTTTGCCATCAAGAGAGGGGTTCTCATGTTTTCCTATATTGTTCGAAGACTTCTGCTCATGATCCCGGTCGTGATTCTGATATCGATGCTCGTGTTCTTCGTCATCCAGCTCCCGCCGGGCGACTTTGTCAGCACTTATGCGGCGAAGATGTCCACCACCGGCGAAATCATGGATGAGCAGGCGCTGCAGGTCATGCGCGCTGCCTACGGACTCGATCAGCCTTGGATCGTGCAATACTTCAAGTGGATTTGGGGGATGGTTAGTGAGGGTGATTTCGGGTATTCCTTTAGCTACAACCGGCCGGTCGCTGAAATAATCGGTCAATACATGGGATTGACCTTGATCGTGTCCATCGTTTCCATGCTGTTCACGTATGCGTTATCGATCCCGATCGGGATATTCAGCGCCGTCAAGCAATATTCCGCCGCCGACTATATCGTCACGGGGATAGGCTTCCTCGGCATGGCAACCCCGAACTTCCTGCTCGCGATCATTCTGATGTACTTGTCCTATGTCTATATAGGCGATCCGATGCTGGGCTTATTCTCGCCCTCCTTCGTCGATCAAGCCTGGTCGATGGCCAAGTTCATTGATTTTCTCAAGCATATGATCATTCCTATCATCGTCATCGGCATGGCCAGCACCTGTGACCTCATCCGTGTCATGCGCGGCCAGATGCTCGATGAGATGAACAAGCCGTACATGCTGACAGCCCGGTCCAAGGGATTATCCGAAGGGAAGATCATGATGAAATATCCGGTACGCGCGGCTATCAACCCGATTGTCAGTACGCTCGGCTGGTCTCTGACCTCGATCTTCACCGGCTCTACCATCACGGCCATTGTACTGAATCTGCCGACTCAAGGTCCGGTCATGCACAATGCGCTGCTCAGCCAAGATATGTATCTGGCGGGAACCTGGCTGCTCTTTATGGCGATCTGTATCGTCCTCGGCACGTTAATCTCGGATATTTTGCTCTTCTGGCTCGACCCTAGAATACGCATGCAGAGAAAAGGAATGTAACCATGAACACACAACTCAGTCCGAAATCGTGGCGGTCTTTGCTGCTTCCTAAGAAAAAAGCGGAAGAGGCCAATTACTCAGCCTCCCAATGGCGTCTGATGATGGTCAAGCTCATGAAGCATAAGCTGGCGCGCATCAGTATCGCGGTGCTTGCTTTCATGTACATAGTGGCGCTGTTCGGCAATTTTATTGCTCCGCAGGGATTAGACAGCTATGACAGCGTCAATCTCAACAGCCGGCCGTCGAAAATCCACTGGGTGGATACCGAGGGGAAATTCCACTGGAAGCCCTTCGTTTATGGAACGAAATCAGAACGTGACCCTGAAACCTTGCGCAAGCTCTTCGTCGAGGACACGTCTAAAATATACGAAGTGCAGTTCTTTGTGAGCGGAACGCCGTATAAATTCCTAGGCCTCATTCCCAGCAACCTGCATTTGTTCGGGGTGGAAGAGCCTGGCCGTCTGTTCCTGTTCGGTACGGACGGGATGGGTAGAGACTTGTTCTCACGCGTCGTGCTGGGCAGTCAGGTATCTCTGACGATCCCGCTCGTGGGCGTAGGGATCAGCTTTTTCCTGGGGCTTCTGATCGGCGGCATCTCCGGGTATTTCGGTGGGATGATCGATGCGGTAATTCAGCGCATCATTGAGATCATCCGTTCGTTCCCGACGCTGCCTCTGTGGATGGCGCTGTCTGCGGCGATCCCGGCCCGGGTGCCGATGGTGCAGATGTTCCTGTATATCACCATTATTATGGCCTTCATCGAATGGACGGGCCTGGCCCGGGTCGTACGAAGCAAATTTATCTCGCTGAAAAGCGAGGATTATATTATGGCGGCGCGGATCTCCGGCGTAAGCAGCATGCGCATCATCGCGGTTCACATGGTGCCGGGATTCCTGAGCTACCTCGTCGTATCGATGACGCTGGCGATTCCTTCCATGATCATCGGTGAGACGGCGATGAGCTTCCTCGGCCTGGGCATCCGTTCGCCGGCGGCCAGCTGGGGCGTGCTGCTGCAAGAAGCGCAGCAGTTTGAGAACGTGGCGCTGTACCCGTGGAAGCTGATCCCGCTGGTATTCGTGGTCATCACGGTGCTGGCATTCAACTTCTTCGGCGACGGGCTGCGCGATGCGGCCGACCCTTATAAATAAGTGAGGACATAGATGATGATAACCGAGCGTGAGATCAATAAGGATACGCAGCCACTATTGGATGTAGACAATCTACAGATTCAATTCAAGACAGATAGCGGAATTCTGAAAGCCGTGAACGGCGTCAGCTTCAGGATCGAGCCAGGCAAGACACTGGGACTCGTCGGCGAGTCCGGTTGTGGGAAAAGCATCACGAGCAAAGCGATGATTGGGCTGCAGCCCAAAAATTCGCAGGTGTCCGGTGAGATCAAGCTGGACCAGAAAAGTGTAGGCCAGCCCGGAACGATGGTGGACCTGGTCAAGCTGAAGCCGGGCGGCAAAGAAATCCGCGCCATCCGGGGCAGCCGGATCGCGATGATTTTCCAAGAGCCGATGACGGCATTCTCTCCCTTATATACAATCGGCAATCAGGTGATGGAGTCGATCCTGCTGCACCGGACGAAGGATAAGCGGGAAGCCAAGGAAATGACGATCGACATTCTCCGCAAGGTGGGCATCGCGAATCCGGAGAAGCGGTTCGAGCAATACCCGCATGAATTCTCAGGGGGGATGATGCAGCGGGCGATGATCGCCATGGCACTCTCGTGCAAGCCCGAGCTGCTGATCGCCGATGAGCCGACGACCGCGCTGGATGTGACGATCCAGGCTCAAGTGCTGGAGTTGATGAAGCAGCTGCAGCAGGAATTCGGTATGGCGATTCTATTCATCACCCATGACCTCGGTATCGTGGCCGAGATGTGCGATGAGGTTGCCGTCATGTATCTGGGCCAGATCGTGGAACAAACGACCGTGCGGAATTTATTTCACCATCCGAAGCATCCCTATACACAAGGACTTCTCCGTTCCATCCCGAAGATCGGGAGTGGTGTGAAACGTCTTGAATCCATCGAGGGGACCGTGCCGATCCCACTCAACATGCCGCCCATGTGCGGCTTCTACGATCGCTGCAGCCAGCGGATTCCCGGCGTATGCAATACGCGCCATGTGCCGTCCACACAAGTGGCCCCGGATCACCTTGTATCATGTTTTCTTTATGAAGCGGGCCAAGAGGAAGGGGGAGCAGCACGATGAGTGAAGATATCCTGCAGATCG
Organism: Paenibacillus filicis; assembly: GCF_038070315.1. Lineage (NCBI taxonomy): Bacteria > Bacillati > Bacillota > Bacilli > Caryophanales > Paenibacillaceae > Paenibacillus > Paenibacillus filicis. The sequence continues at coordinate 28,047 of NZ_JBBPCC010000007.1, forward strand.
TGGATCTGGTTAAAGAATATCCCGTGCATGGAGCAAGAGGGAAGTCGGCTGTCGCCAAGGCCGTATCCAAGGTTTCGTTCAGTCTGAGAAGAGGAGAGACCTTCAGCTTGGTTGGCGAATCCGGTTGTGGGAAAACGACGCTCGGCCGCTGCCTGGTACGCGGTATCGATGCGACCTCGGGTCAGGTCTATTTCTGTGAAGAGGATGGGTCCCGGCAAGACTTCCTGAAGGTCACCGGTAAGCAGCTAAAGGAAACCCGCAAAGGGATTCAGATGATCTTCCAGGACCCGTATGCGTCCCTGAACCCGCGGATGACGGTGTATGATATTATCAGCGAGCCCCTTAAGGCGAATTTTGATCTAAAAAAATCCGAAATTGACGAACGCGTCATGCAGATGGCCCAGCAGACGGGTCTCAATCTGAGCTATCTGAACCGTTATCCGCATGCCTTCTCCGGCGGACAGCGGCAGCGTATCGGCATCGCCAGGGCACTGATCACACGTCCCAAGGTGATCGTCTGCGACGAAGCCGTATCGGCGCTGGATGTATCGATCCAGGCGCAAATTATTAACCTTCTTAAGGATCTGCAGCAGGAGTACGACATCACTTACCTGTTTATATCCCATGATCTGTCTGTCGTCGAGCATATCTCCGACCGGATCGCGGTGATGTATCTGGGCCGGATTGTGGAGATGGCTCCCACCCAGCAATTGTTCCGAACGCCAAGGCATCCGTATACCGAGGCTTTGCTGTCGGCGGTGCCTAAGCCTGATCCGGATATCAAGACGCAGCGCAAGATTTTGCAGGGCGAGGTGCCGAACCCGGCGGATCCGCCGTCCGGCTGTCACTTTCACCCCCGCTGCGCCTATGCGACCGAGCTGTGCCGCCAATCAGCGCCAGAGCTGCAGGATATCGGCGGCGGTCACGCCGTGGCCTGCCATCATATCGAGCAATTTCAACTACAAGGAATAGAGGACATGACACATGACACCCAAGAGCTTAATTATATTTCTGGATAGCGGAGACACCATCATTGACGAGAGGACGGAAATCCGCGACGAGCACGATGTGGTCGTAAGCGCGGAGACCCTTCCCGGCGCTGTCGAGATGGTAAAGACGCTCGCTGAGCGAGGCTACACGATCGCCTTGGTCGCAGATGGATTGGTGCAGTCCTTTACCAACATGTTTAACCAGCACGGGATCTATGACTGCTTCACCACCATGATTGCTTCGGAGTATATCAAAGCGGAGAAGCCGAGTCCGCGCATGTTCAAGGCAGCGGTCGGTGCTCTCGATCTGCACGAGTCGGACTATAGCCGAATTGTGATGGTCGGCAATAACTTGAGCCGTGATATCAAGGGAGCCAATGAGCTCGGCATTACCAGCATCCATCTGGACTGGACGGATCGCTATCCCAAGACGCCGGCAGACGAGAGCGAGCGTCCGGATTATACGATTCATATGCCGCTGGATTTGCTGGAGCTGGTCGAAACGTTGAACGAACAATTGAATCAACAGGCAGGCTGACAGCTTGGAAACCAAGACAGAAGTAACAAAAGCCTCACCGCATACATCAACGTCTTCCAAACAATTTTGGAACCTGACCTGGCCCATCTGGATCGAGATGCTGCTAGGTCTGGTAATGGGCAACAGCGACACGCTGATGCTCAGCTTTCTCTCCGACCACGCTGTAGCAGCTGTAGCTCTGGCGAATCAATACATCATGCTTGCCCTTCTGCTTATGCAGGTGATCGCCACGGGGACTCAGGTTGTACTCTCGCAATACCTGGGTGCCCGCAGATGGGAAGAGAGTGACCGGATTACTTTTTCGTGCATTTCCTTGAACGTTCTAGCGGGCGGCTTGTTCAGCTTGATCCTGGTGATAGCCAGGGAGCCACTGCTGAGGCTGCTGCATATTGCACCCGAGCTTATGGCTGATGCTTCCGCTTATCTGCTGATTGTTGGCGGCTTTTTATTTTTGCAATCACTGGTGAATGGCATCTCGGGAGTGCTGAAGGTGTACGGGCATGTCCGTGAGGCCATGCTGATTTCGGTCGGCATGAATGTTCTCCATATCGGCACGAATATGGTCATGATCTTCGGGATGCTAGGCTTCCCAGCGATGGGCGTGCAAGGAGCGGCACTCTCTACGGTTATCAGCAGGCTTGCTGCGGCCGTCGTGCTGTTCATCCTTCTGCTCAAGCTGAGATCCCTTCGTCTGAGATGGACGAGCCTGGTCAAGTTCCATCTGTCGGATCTGCGTAATATGCTGAAGATCGGCGTCCCCGCTGCAATCGAGGCATTTACGTATCATCTCGTACAAACGGCCTTTCTTGCTTTTATCAGCACCATGGGTACCGAAGCGCTTGCAGCCAGACAATATGCGATGAATATCACGATGTTCATCTCCGTATTCGGAACGGCACTGGGCTTTGCCAACTCGATCTTAGTCGGAAAGCTGACCGGAGCGGGACGTTACCAGGAAGCCTATGAGCAGACCCGGCGAAGCATGAGCTGGAGCTTCATGGCGGCTATAGTCGTCATCGTGCTGTTCATCATCTTCCGTCATCCGCTGATCGGGCTGTTCTCACAGAATCCGCTTGTATTAAAATGGGGCGGGCAACTGCTCATGCTGAACCTGCTGGTGGAAACGGGCAGGGTACTGAACATGAATCTGGTCAGTGCGCTGAATGCCGCCGGGGATGCGAAATTCCCCGTCTGGATGGGTCTGATCTTCATGGTCGGCCTGAGTCTGCCGGCCGGCTACGGACTGGCAATCTCTGCAGGCATGGGACTAGTCGGCATCTGGATCGCTACGGGACTGGATGAGTGGCTGCGCGGCCTGGCGAATTTGTACCGCTGGAACAGCCGCCGCTGGGAATCTTATACACTCGTCAAACAAGCACAAAACCGTCAAACTTCCTTATGATAGGAAGTTTGACGGTTTCTTTTGTTAGCTGCGCAGCGTCTTCATAAGTGCTCTGAGACGAACGGGGATTTCCTCCCGCAGCTCGTCCCAGCTGACCAAGTGCCCGTCTTCCCACGTATACGGAGAGTAAGAGAAGCTCGGCAGAAAGCGGAACCTCTGAAGGTGCTCGTCAGCCAGCTTATCATCATCCGGGCCAAACTTGAACTCGCCCTTGAACATATCGGGCTCCAGCAAGCCGTCCTTGCCGGCCAGCTCCTGATTGACCGCGATGGCGTTTGGCAGCAGCCGGAACAGCTCGGCGAGCGGTGTCATCGCATGCTTGCCTGGCTGAACGTACAGCTGGACGCGCCCGTCGGCCGTCAGGTTACTGCGGTCGCTCAGTACACCAATCATGTACTGGCCGTGGAAGCTGCACTCGGCCGTGACGACCTCGCCGTCATGACCGAGGTACACCCACACATGCTCCAGATCGTACAGATGCTGGATGTCGTAATCATAGTAGATCGCGTATTCGATCACCAGCTTCACCTTGTCAGGGTCCACCTCGATCGTCCGGGGGAAAGAAGGTGAGGGAGCCGTTGTCTCGAAAACGGTGACGCCGACGCGAATTGGCAAAAAGGGCTCATGTTCGTCGATGAGCAAAATAGGCGCGGACCGAAGGACTTGCTCCCGCAGATCCGGCCGGGAAAGCGATGGGTTTTGAGCGGTGGACATGGATGATTACCTCCCTTGGATATCGTTCTTAGTATAACGGATTCAGGAGAAATTTGGGTTAACATTATATTGACCGTTTCCCTAAGTCCGGATATGCATATTGCCGATATGACTCAAATTAAAGATGCATCCTTTCATACAGATATGTTACTATAAAACAAGCGCGAAACACACATTTCGCGCTTGTTTGAAAATCGAAATGAGCCTATTTGAAGAAGAATTCAACGGCTTTAGAGCGACGAAATGTTTTTTTCACGCCCTTACCTACATGAACGTCTCATATAAACGAAATGGAGGCCCTTGGCTTGCACAACAATGACCATACAGACCCTACGATAGAAGACTTTCTAACCTATCTTCAGAACTCCGGGTACACCATCCAGACTCAGCGCGCCTATATACGAGAAGCCCGGAACTTCCTGGCCTTTGTCCGGAACAAAGATGCCACAGAGATCCGAAAAGCAGATATTATGCGATATCAGAAAGAAATGAGAGACAGGGGGGCGGGGGACGCGGCCATCAACCGGATGGTGTCCGCCGTGCGCAGCTACTTTAACGCGCAGATCGAATTCGAGAGGATGCAGCAGAATCCCGCTCTAACCGTGAAGAAATCAAAAATCGAAAAAAACCGGGTACCCGTCTATTTAAATGAAGAAGAGCTGGAGGATTTTCTTACGTCAGTGAATGGCATACATAAGCTTCGCAATCTGGCGATTTGTGTGCTGATGGCCTATTGCGGGCTGCGGGTCTCCGAAGTTCACGCACTCAATCTGGAAAATTTCAATCGCGGCCAGAGACCCAACCTGCAGTTTATGGGGAAGGGGCGCAAGTGGAGAAATGTTCCACTTCATGCCAGCGTTGTGAATATTCTAGACAAGTATATGCACAAGGAACGACTAGAAGCGGCAGAGAGCGACTCTAATGCTTTCTTCGTGTCACAAGAGCGTAAACGTGTCGGCCGCAGAACGATTCAAAGTGTGATTGAACAAACCGCACAGGCATTGAAGAAATCCAGGCCGGAGTTAAAGGACAAGCGGATCAGCAGTCATAAGCTAAGACATACATTCGCCACGACCCATTTCCGGCACGGTACGGACTTGCGTACGCTGCAGGAGCTGCTGGGGCATTCGGATATATCTACGACACAGATCTATACCCATATTGAGAATGAACAGCTCATCGAAGCTCAAGAGCGAATTCAGCCCAAATTGCCAGCAAATTATTAAGAATTTGCTGTGCCTAAGACTCCCGGTATTCTTTATCTGCTCCGCGCCATCATATGGAAAACAATAGAAGAGAGTGTTAAGATAAAAGTGACATGTTCAAGAGGGATCGTATGATCTATTCTACAAGCCTGGGGGCAGGGAAGATGCAAAGAGATGAGCTTCTCCGCGAGCGGATGTCCATGCCGGATCATTCATTTCCGATCAAGCTATTTCGGTTCACCTGTCAGGAAGAGGGGTTTATTATCTTTCATCCCCACTGGCACGAGCAGATTGAGCTGCTCTATATCGTAAGCGGCAGCGCGAGAATCGAGTGCAGCTCGGTACCCTATGAAGCGAAAGCCGGGGATGTCATCGTCGTCAATAGCAATGAGCTGCACTACGGTGTTTGTACCTCCCGTGACTTGGTTTACTATGTGGTTATTTTTCACCCGGCCTTGCTTCAGAGCTCTAATGCCGATGCGGTCGAGACGAAATTCATGATTCCGATCTCCCAGAATAGGCTGTTATTCCTGAACCATATTGCGGGGGACAAGCGCTTTTCACGCTGCGTCGAAGAGATTACGTACGAGATCGAGCATAAGCAGGAAGGGTATGAGCTTGCGATCAAGTCCGACTTGTACAAATTGATGACTCTGCTCGTCCGCCGCTATATCGCTTCGTCCAGCGATCTGGAAGGCTACCGGCTCCGGCTCAAGCATCTCGAGCATCTGGCCCCGGCTCTTCGTTATATGGAACTGCATTCGCATGAGTCGTTGACCGTAGAGCAATTGGCCGATCTGGCTAATATGAGCCGTTCCCACTTCAGCCGCTTGTTCAAAAAACTGACAGAGAAAACGCTAACGGAATATATTCACTTTCTCCGCATCAACCGCGCAGCTGAGCTGCTGCGTACGACACAGATGAGCATCTCGGAGATCGCTCTCCTGATCGGGTATAATGATATTTATTATTTCAGCCGGACCTTCAAAAAACTGAAGGGAGCGTCGCCGACCAACTGGCGTGATATTTCTCCGGATTGGCCGCATTCGGCCGCCGCCATACATAGCGACATGGAAGAGGCAGCCACGGACGGATCACCCGCCTGAGGCTGCCTGTTTTTTATGTGTAGAAATACGCATATATAATGGAAGGAAAAATTTCAAATCCGCACGGATTAGTACACTTGGAACTCGGAAACTTGACCTCCGGTCGCTCCGCTGTTGGCCGTAAAGTTGACTCGGACGTACCGGGTGGTGGTCGCAGGGAACGTGATCGTCACCTCATTGGAGCTTGGATTAAACGTATACGTTGCGGACGGTACGATCGTCGTGAAAGCAGAACCGTTCGTGCTGCCCTCTATGGACAAGGTTTGATTTCTCGAGCCCCAGCTTGGCGGCAGTTGGAGGACGACCTTCGTAATGGACTTGCTGCTGCCCATATCGACCGTCAGCCAGTTCGGATAGGCATTGGCATTACCTTCCCAGTACGTAGCGGGGTTGCCGTCGTTAGCATTGGCTGCTCCGTAGACTTGGGTATGGCCGCTTTCCATGATCGGCTGTCCGAGTGCCAGATTGCTGCTGCCTGGAGTTGGCGTCGTGCCGCCGGACCAGCCGCTGTTACCAGGGCCAGGCGTGATGGTAAAGCCAGGCGCAAGATCCTGCCAGCCGCCTTGGGCTGGGTTCGTGACGGACGTGTTGCTGATCGTCGCATTGCCCAGTGCACCAGCCATCTCAACAATCCCGTAGCCTTGGCCGCGAAGACCCGGACGCTGGATCTTGACCTGATCTATGGTCGTATTGGATTGGCTGGACCCGGCGCTTTGGAACTGAATGCCGCTCGAGAGAGCATCCGTTATGTTCAGGTTGTTGATATTGAATCCGGAGATGTTTTTGAAATGAGCTACGAATTGCAAGGCGCCGCGCCAGCCGAAGCCGTGATCATACCCGCCGCCACGGATAATATCGTTCCGCTGTACGGTCGTGGTGCCGCTGAAGGATTTACCCGGGAACGTGGAGCTGATCAGAACGCCTGCTCCGTGCGGGATATCCTTGAATACGCTGTCTTCCACGCGGTTGCTGTCCCCGCCGTAGACCGCTGCGCCGTGGGCGAGCCAAGGGAGCTGGGCGGTGACATTCTTGATTACGTTAAAGCCCGGTTCGAAGCGGGACGCTTCGTATTCCGCAGGCCAGATCGCGAAGGCATCATCCCCGGTTCCACGTGCTGTGGAGTTATAGATCAACGTATTTCGTGTGCCGACGCTGGAATTAATCCCGTCCGCGATCGTATTGCGGAACCGCATGCCTTCGAAGCGAAGACCATCCGAATTGGTTACCCAGGCGCCGACTTTCGTATGCTCAATCCACAGATTACGGATGACAGAGCCCGTTCCGAAGGAGCCGATAATGCCGTCATTGGCTTCGCTATCGCTGCGGTAATCCAGTTTGCCGGTAATGGCGAAGTCGGAGAGCAACACATTATTCCCCGCGCCGTTGAAACGGATACGATTGCCATCATAATAGTTATCGTCGCCTACAAAGGTGCTGTGCCAGATTCCGGCACCCTGAATCTTGATATCGCTGAGATTGAACGTTCCGCGGATCTTGTAGGTACCGGCCGGAATCCAGACACCTTTTCCTTGCGCCTTGGCAGCATTAATCGTATTATTCAGGGCACCGGTATCATCGTTGCTGCCATTGCCTACAGCACCGTAGTCTGTGATGGATAGGAAGTTAGCAGATCTGGCCAGAGGAGGGGCGACATTCTCCAGATCGACAAAGTCGATGGTGTAGTAGGAAGCGCTATCACCTGAGTCCTTCTGCAGCTTGATCACATCTCCAGGATTGATAGTACCCAGCTTCAAACGAACCTCGTCATAGAAATTACGCGGAGTGCCTCCACCAGGATTATTGGTAAACGGATAGGCGCCGTAGAGGCGGGAATACTTGGACGTCATCGGCACTTTTTGAACAAAGGTCCCGTTTTTATACAAACTGAGCGTAGCGTCAATCCCGCCGCCCCCGGGAGAGTCAGGTAGGCTGTAGCGGATGACGATGGCATTGGCCGCACCTTGCGCCGTAAACTGCACGTATTTGCCGGTGGAGTCCAGCTTAACCGCCTTTTGGCCGGAGGCTTCGATTTCTTCTGTGTTGGGGTCGTAGCGGGGGCCGAGTACGGTAGCGTTCGTTGTCATATCTTCGGCTTCATAGGTTGTCCACGGAATTTCCGCTCCGCGGGAAGGTACGGCCGCATGAGCACCCGGTGCTGGCAAGGATATCGGCAGCAAGCCGACTAATAACGCGAAAGGGAGTAAGGTCCCCGTAGTTTTTTTCATCGTGATCGGTTTTAACATGTTCTAAATAGCCTCCTTCGCGTAGTGGGGTAATCGCTTTCAAAGAGTGAAAGCTAAGTTGTTAAGCTGCGCTATCCTGAAGCCTCCCTCCGCGTATTTCCTTGATCGTACCTTGAAAGCGCTATATTCTCCATGTAAGCGATTGCTCATTTTTTGTACAATTGTGCTTTTCTTTTAGGATAAACTGGCATCATAATCATCACGGACCATGCTAAGCCATCAGAACCTCACAAATCGCTTGACTCTGGAGTTCACTCCATGAGATAAGATGCAGATGTACTTCAATAGGCAAACAAGAGCAGGCAGTTCACAGCAAAGGAAAGGGCTCATCCCCTCCCGAAACGTTTACATCCCCATGGGGTGTAGGTATAATAGTTATGCTTATTTATATCTAGATCATACTGTGGAGGGTACATGATGTTTAAACGAATGAAAAGTAGTGTGGTTTTGCCTGTTTTCCTATCCTTGATGATGGCTGTCGCAGGCTGCGGTACGGCCAAGCAAACGTCCACGGACGGAAATCCGGCCAATCCGGCCCCAAGCACGAGCGCTCCAAGTCAGAAGCCGGCTGAAACGGTGGAATTAACCGTATCGGCAGCAGCCAGCATGACGGATGCACTGAAGGAAATCCAGAAAGCTTATGAATCGACAAATCCTAATATCAAAATAAATTTCAATTTCGGTGCATCCGGTGCGCTGCAGCAGCAGATCGAGCAGGGAGCGCCAGCTGACTTGTTTCTGTCGGCTGCGACCAAGAACATGAAGGCACTGGTGGACAAGCAGCTCATTGATGCCAATCAGCAGAAGAAATTATTAACGAACGAACTGGTCGCTGTCATCTCAGCAGATGCCAAAACAACGGTCGCAAGCGTAGCGGATGCAAACAAGCCGGACGTGAAGAAGGTAGCGATCGGTATCCCGGAGAGCGTCCCGGCAGGCAGCTACGCCAAAGAAGCGCTCACCAACGCCAAGCTTTGGGATACTCTGCAGCCGAAGCTGGTTCAGGCGAAAGATGTCCGGCAAGTGCTGCAGTATGTGGAAACAGGCAATGCCGATGTGGGCTTCGTGTACAAAACAGATGCCTTAACCTCACAGAAGGTCAAGATCGCCTTCCCTGTCGATCCCCAAACGTATACAGCCGTTGAATATCCGATCGGCATCGTAAAGGCCACGAAGCACAGCCAAGAAGCAGCGAATTTTTACGCATTTCTGCAGTCTCAGGCATCGATTGACGTTTTTGTTAAATACGGATTCTCGGCCATTCATTGAACGGGACAGCCATGAATGGGCATGAGTTCATTACACCGATCAAGTTATCGTTGCAAGTTGCGTTCATATCCAGCATTGTAGTGGTTATACTCGGCGTAGGAGCTGCCTGGTGGATGTCACGAGCCTCGTTCCGGGGCAAAATCGTGCTCGAAACAGCTTTTATGCTGCCGCTGGTGCTGCCGCCAACCGTGGTAGGCTTTGTCTTGCTCGTGATGTTGGGCCGCAAGAGCTGGCTCGGAACGTTCATCGAATGGTTGTTCTCCGCACCGGTCATCTTCTCCTGGTGGGCGGCCGTGATTGCTGCGGTTGTGGTAGCCTTCCCGCTCGTGTATCAGACGATGAAGGTTGGCTTCTCTTCCGTAGACGGGGATGTCGAGGCCGCGGCTCGCTCCTACGGAGCCAATGAATGGAAGGTGTTCCGGTATATTACGCTTCCGTTAACGTTCCGCTCCTTGGTCTCGGCCTATATTCTCGGCTTTGCCCGCGGGCTGGGCGAATTCGGAGCGACGCTGATGATTGCCGGCAATATTCCGGGTAAAACACAGACGATTCCGACCGCCATCTACGTGGCGGTTGATGCAGGGAATATGACGATGGCATGGGCATGGACGGGCTCCATGATCGTTATTTCGTTCGTGATGCTGATGTTCACAAGAACGAGAACATAATCGAGATGACGAAAAAGCCGCTGTGGATAGCGGCTTTTTTTAATAGAAGGTAATTATTAGAATTACATGTAATCATTGACTATTTTTTTGATCGAATGTAAGATAAGGTGGAAATCGAGGCTGTTGCAACCATGAAGGAGGTGTCTAGATTTGTGGTTGGCAATCCAAAATACAAAAGGCGGTGATCCTAGCAACCCTTAAGAAAGCGCTTTAATGAATCGTTCTGAAATTGTAATCGCTCACAAGTACGCGCGTTCACAAGCTCAGCCGTTTGCCTTCACCACATCTAATCAAGGAGGAACATAATGCGCAATAAGTATGTCATATGGTCACTTATCGTATCTTTGATCATCTCAAGCTTTTTCCTGTCGGTGGGGCCTTTGGCTTCTGTTTCGGCAGCCGGCGGACCGAATCTGGCTGCAGGTAAAACGATAACTGCGAGCAGTCAATCTCAGACTTACGCACCTAGCAACGTGCAGGACGGCAATCAAGGCACCTATTGGGAAAGCGCCAATAACGCCTTCCCTCAGTGGATTCAAGCCGATCTGGGCGCAGCGACAAGCATCGACCAAGTCGTCCTGAAGCTGCCTGCAAACTGGGAAAGCCGCACTCAGACGCTGGCCGTTCAAGGTAGTGCGGATGGTTCCACATTCACGGACATCGTCGCCTCCGCCAATTATACGTTCAACCCGTCCGTTAACAGCAATACGGTCACGATTAACTTTGCCGCAGCGAGCACGCGCTACGTTCGCCTGCATGTAACAGCCAATACGGGCTGGCCGGCAGCGCAGCTGTCCGAATTCGAAATCTACGGCAGCGGTAGCGGCAATCCTGGAAACCCTGGCAATCCCGGTAATCCGGGAAATCCTGGCGGTCCTTCTACGCCTCAAGGCACTAACGTAGCCTTGGGCAAGCCGATCACAGCTTCCTCCGCTACGCAATCCTTCGTAGCTGCTAACGCAAATGATGACAACACCGGCACGTACTGGGAGGGCGGGAGCAACCCGAGCACGTTGACGCTGGATCTGGGCTCCAACCACAGTATCAATGCGATCGTGCTGAAGCTGAACCCGGCTGCGGTCTGGAGCACCCGCACACAAACGATTCAAGTGCTGGGACATGACCAGAACGCGACGACCTTCAGCAATCTGGTTGCCGCACAGTCGTACACGTTCAATCCGGCCACCGGGAACTCGGTCACGATTCCGGTTACGGCAACGGTTAAGCGGGTGCAGTTGAACATCACGTCCAATTCCGGCGCTCCAGCCGGACAAATCGCCGAATTCCAAGTATTCGGTACGCCAGCAGCAAATCCGGATCTGACGATCACCGGCATGACGTGGTCTCCCGCTTCCCCGGTCGAAGTGAACCCGATCACACTGAATGCCACCGTTCAGAACATCGGCACGGCGGCTTCGGCGGCAACTACGGTTAACTTCTACCTGGACAACACATTGGCCGGTTCCGCTCCGGTAGGCGCACTTGCTGCAGGCGCATCGGCTACAGTATCCGTCAATGCCGGTGCGAAAAGCGCAGCTTCGTATTCGCTCAGCGCCAAGGTCGATGAGAATAACGTCGTCATCGAGCAGAACGAAGCGAACAACAGCTATACGCATCCTACACCACTTGTCGTGACTTCCGTACCAAGCTCCGATCTGGTAGGAACGGTATCTTGGACGCCAAGCACGCCATTCGTAGGCAATACGGTCAACTTCACAGTTAACGTGAAAAACCAAGGCAACATAGCGACAGCCGGCGGTGCGCATGGCGTGACCGTCGTGCTGAAGGACTCCTCCGGCAATACGATCCAGACCTACAACGGCGCTTACAACGGCGTCCTGGCACCTGGAGCTTCCGCCAATGTCTCCCTTGGCACCTGGACGGCTGCGAACGGTAGCTACACGGTCACGACAACGGTCGCACCGGATGCCAATGAAGTGGCAACCAAGCAAGGTAACAATGTCAGCACTTCCAATCTGGTCGTTTATGCCGCCCGTGGGGCCAGCATGCCTTACAAGCGCTATGATACCGAAGATGCTACACGCGGTGGCGGCGCAACGCTGCAATCCGCTCCAACCTTCGATCAGGCGCTGACCGCCTCGGAAGCTTCCAGACAGAGCTACATTGCGCTGCCTTCGAATGGCTCTTATCTGCAATGGACCGTTAGACCGGGCGAAGGCGGGGCAGGGGTTACGATGAGATTCACCCTGCCTGACTCGGCCAATGGCATGGGCTTGAACGGCTCCCTGGACGTTTATGTCAATGGCACCAAGGCCAAGACGATTCCGCTGACCTCCTACTACAACTGGCAGTATTTCAGCAGCGATCAACCGGCAGATACGCCTTCGGGTGGTCGTCCGCTGTTCCGCTTTGACGAAGTACACTGGAAGCTGGATACTCCGCTTCAAGCCGGGGATACAATCCGCATCCAGAAGAGCAATGCTGATACCCTCGAATACGGCGTAGATTTCATCGAGATTGAGCCGGTTCCTACCGCTATTCCGCGCCCGGCCAACTCTGTGTCCGTAACTGACTTCGGCGCTGTAGCTAACGATGGCAACGATGACCTGGCCGCCTTCGAAGCGGCTGTCACAGCAGCTGTATCCACGGGCAAAACACTGTACATCCCAGAGGGTACGTTCCATCTGAGCAACATGTGGAAAATCGGCACCGTCAGCAATAAGATCAACGATATCACGATCTTAGGCGCTGGTATCTGGCATACGAATATCCAGTTCACCAACCCGAACATCGCTGGAGGCGGCATCTCGTTCCGCGTCCAGGGCAAGCTGGATTTCAGCAACGTCTACATGAATTCGAATCTGCGCTCGCGTTACCACGAAGGAGCCATCTACAAAGCCTTCATGGACAATTTCGGCAAAAATTCGAAGGTTCACAATGTCTGGGTCGAGCACTTCGAGTGCGGCTTCTGGGTTGCTGACTACGCACATACGCCGGCTATCTATGCCGACGGGCTGGTCATCGAAAACAGCCGCATCCGCAACAACCTGGCCGACGGCGTTAACTTCGCTCAAGGCACGAGCAACTCGACTGTGCGCAACAGCAGCATCCGGAACAACGGGGATGACGGTCTGGCCGTCTGGACGAGTAACGTCAATGCCGCTCCGGCCGGCGTGAACAACACGTTCTCCAACAATACGATCGAAAACAACTGGCGCGCTGCAGCAATCGCTTTCTTCGGCGGCAGCGGTCACAAAGCAACGAACAATCTGATCGTCGATACCGTCGGCGGTTCCGCCTTCCGGATGAACACGGTATTCCCTGGCTATCACTTTGCGGACAATACGGGCATTCAGTTCTCGGATTCGACGATTATCAACAGCGGCACAAGCAAGGACCTGTACAACGGCGAGCGTGGCGCGATCGATCTAGAAGCTTCCGGCGACTCGATCAAGAACGTGACATTCACCAACATCGATATCCTCAACACCCAGCGCAGCGCGATTCAATTCGGCTATGGCGGCGGGTTCCAGAATATCGTGTTCAACAATATCAAAATCGATGGCACAGGCAAGGACGGCATCTTAACTTCGCGATTCACGACACCTCACCCGGGTGCGGCTATCTACACCTACACAGGCAACGGCTCCGCGACGTTCCACAACTTGACGACCAGCAATATTGCGCATCCGAACGTTAATTTCATCCAGCAAGGCTTTAATCTGGTGATCCAGTAGCAAGAGAATTGTACCGAGAATAGCAAGTGAAGCCAAAGCGGGGAGTTTTTCGAAACTCTCCGCTTTTTTACGTTTTCCGGATAAGCAGCAGTTATAGGCGATGGCCCAGCTGCTTTTTTCTCACGCCATAGACCAGGAACAAGAGAAGAGGGATCACGACAGCACAGGTCACATCCCAATAAATATAGTAGTTGACCACATAGTTAAAGTAGACGGTATTCGGTGTAACCGCAAACGCCGTCCCGCATACGATCATACCGACAGGGACGGCCAATGAACGGTGGTTTCGAAGCTTCAGAAATTGGGTGATTCCCAGCAGCAAGGCATAAAAATTCAGAATGGTCTTAAAGTAAGTGGATATAATCCAATTAATCGCGAGTATGGCTTCAACTCTCTGTACAAAATTGCCTACATTGATTCTCTGCGCTGCCACATAGGTGGGATAGAGAAGACTCGGAATCAGATTAGGGCCGAGCACTACCAGGGTCAGCAGAACGATGGAGCAAATCGCCATCCCCCCCAGAAAAGCACCTATCAGGTAGTCTCTCTCGGTATGCTTACCGTTCACAACTTGCGGGAATATCATGAGGAACGGGGCCATTTCGCAGAAGGTGAAGGTACTGCTGTAGGAAGAGCCGTAGATGATGCCTCGCATGCCTTCGCCAAAAATCGGCTGAACCCTGTCTATCTGCGCCTGAGGCAGCAGCAGGATAATCAAAGCCACATACAGCAAAAGATACCAGGGAAAAAAAGCTTCCCCGGTCCGTGCAATCGCCTCCAGCCCGCTTTTAACCCCCCATACCAGCGCGATAATCAGCAAGAGATGAATAACGACGATGGGGGTTTGTGTGAGGATCTGAGTTGCCAAGAAATCCCCGGCTTCCCGGAGCAATATGGACACATTGGTGAGAAAGTAGTAGAGATAGAACATCGTCAAGATGGCTCCCAGCCACTTCCCCAGTAATCGCCGGTTGTATTCCACCAGCGTCAGCTTGGGGAACAATCGACTGAAGCGGAATAACAACCATGCAACCGGCCAGCCTACGATAAATCCTAGCCCCCCCGATAACCAGGCATCCTGCTTGGCTGCCGCAACCGTCAAAGAGGGGAGAATCAGCAGCATATCTCCGATGATAAAATAGATGACAAGCACGGCCAACTGCCTCGTGCTGATTCTCCCGTTCTCGAACATATTCAACCTCCTCGATCCTCAGAGTCTCTGAAACCATTCCGATATCGGCTTAAACATCAACTCCGGTACTCTCATCAGACTTGGAAACTGAATGCCAAGCAGAGCGTATGTGCTGAGGATGGAACCGACGATCAATAACACCGCATAGACAACCACGTCTCTCGTCCATGCTTGTCGGATCTGAGCAGGGAGTTCGACGGCTGCTGCGATTACGGCCAGCAGGACTACGACAAGAATCGTCTTAACCATCGTTATTTCTCCTTCATGATGTTTTCCAGAGAATTGCTGGTCATACCGGTGTTGCGAATATGTAACTTCGTCTTGTATACGACCTTGAGGTCGGCAAACCGCTCATCCCAATCGTCCTCGAGACGCTTCCATAATTCTGGATACGTTTTATAGATGGCTTGACCGAAGCCGAAGATATCTGTTTTATATTGTTTCTGCATGACTTCCACCGTATGCTTCATAAGCTCGTTTGCTTTTTCCGCGCCCTTTTTCTCCAGCTCTTCGATGACAAGAGGACTCGTGACATCCATACTGCATGTGACTTCTCCAACATTCGCCTCGGTTTCCACCTGCACTTCAATGACAGGCTTTCCATTTACCAGGCGGCATTTCAGATCCGTATGAGAGCTGATGATTTCCAGAGCCAGCAGATTTCCATCTGAACATTTCAAGTTGCCTACCGTCGTTTTCACCTTATTCGTGATATAGTTATAGCCTTTCCCTTCATTTGGTCCAAGCCAGCCAACCAATTTATCTTTCTTGAAGATGGCTAGACCCGATAACTGAGGTTTCTCGGGATAATCCGTTTTCGTTTCATCTCCTGATGGGTTCTCCTTAGCATCATAAATAATGGTGACGCCGGGCAAAACCGGATGGATCCCTTTTCCCGTCATATGATCAATCAAAATATCTACGGTGACCTTGGTGATCGGGGCCCATACCTTAGAAGAGGTTTCCAGAGAATTGTATAGCGAATCTGCCGGGATTTTCTCCAAAGGCGTCAAAACCTTCAGAATGCTTTCAGCGGAGGTTTTTTTCGCAACAAATACCGCATAATTCATTCGCGTTTCAGGGTTTCGCACCAAGAGATCCAGCACTTTGGCGACGCCTTCCTGAGCAACGGACTCGCCCAAAATCAACACTTGTATTTGTGCCGTATATATTTTTCGCGGGCTCGTCGTGGTCAGGTTTCGAAAAGCTTCGAACAAAGTAGGGGCGCTGGCCTTATACAGGGTTACGGGCGCCTTACCACCCTTGGATCGACTGCTGACCTGATCGGGAATGACGACTTGGGCTGAAACCTGGTATTGATTGCCGATTTTGTCGATCGCAGCCCCTGACAGAATCCCCAGCTCATTGAGCTCACGCCGATTCCAGCAACCGGTCAAGAGTGTGACCAGAAGTACCCCTGCAACCATTCCAATTCTGATCCGTTGCATGGGCGCACACCTCTCCGAGTCGTTATGATGTCCCTTTATGACGCTTCATACGGATGCTGTCTTTTTGCTTGAGCAGGCTGGGACGCCTGATCATACGCGGCCATGAGATGCGGAATAACGTATCCTTCTGATCGCTTAAGCTGAAAGGCGCGATCGGACTCATATAAGGAACCCCGAAAGAATGTAAACTGTTCAGATGCAGGGTGAGCAAGATGATGCCGGTTAGAATACCGAATAATCCGAAGGAGGCCGCCAGACCCATCAGCAGGAATCGCAGCATACGCACTGAAATGGACATGGCATTGGCAGGGATTACGTAGCTGGAAATCGCCGTAATCGAGACGATGATAACCATAACCGCAGAGATGACCCCGGCATCCACCGCGGATTGACCGATGACAAGCGTTCCGACGATCGACACCGCTTGTCCGACCGTACGGGGCATTCGGATTCCCGCTTCCCGCAAAATTTCATACACGATCTCCATCATCAGCGCTTCGATAAATGCCGGAAAAGGAACGCCCTCCCGCTGCGCAGCTAAATTCAGGAGCAGATTGGTTGGCAGCATCTCCTGGTGATACGTCGTGATCGCGATGTATAACGATGGCGCGAGCAGAACGATGAAAAATGCCAGATAACGAACGATCCGGATTAACGTACTGATATCCGCACGCTGGTAATAATCTTCGGAAGTCTGCATGAAATGAATGAACAGAGCAGGGACAAGCAGGACGAAGGGAGTTCCATCAATCAAGATCGCTACCCGGCCCTCCAAAATTCCTGCGGCGATCGTATCCGGACGTTCGCTGTTATATACGGTAGGAAAGGGAGTTATCGTTTTTTCCTGAATGAATTCTTCGATGTACCCGCTCTCTAAAATACCGTCAATATCAATTTCCTTCAGACGCCGCCGCACTTCCTGAACCATTTGCTCATTCGCTATGGTGCTTTGGTACATCAACGCAACGCTTGTTTTCGTCACTTTGCCGATTTCATGAACTTCGAGCCAGAGCTGAGGATCCTTGACCCGCCGGCGGATCAGCGATATATTGGTCAGCAGCGTTTCCGTGAAGGCGTCCATGGGGCCACGGATGCTAGGTTGAGATTGCGGCTCACTGACGTTTCTTTCTTCGCGGCCTGTCACCCCAATACGTAGGCCGTCAGCGAATCCATCCAGCAGTACAATCGCATCGCCAGACAACAGATACGGGAATATCGCATGCAGTCTATCGATCGGGCTGATATCGCCTACGGTCAGAACCTTCTCCTTCAGAAAGCTTAGCGGGCTCCCATGAAGGGAAGGCGTATAGGCAAACTTTCCATTAACCAGTGAGTCCAGAATCGCGGATTGAATCATCGGAAGATCGGCAAGACCATTGATATATAACAAGGCGATCTGCCAATCATTGGCCAGCGTCATCTTTCTTACGATGAGATCCGGGCTTTGACCCATGATGCTCACAATCTGCCGGAGCGTAATATTCAAATCTGGGTCCAGAGGATCCATAGAATCGAATACGGATTGAATAGAATTCACGCTCCATTCCCCAATTTGGATACCCCCTATTGTGACCAGAAGAAGAAAAATTATGCAAAACAAGCACCTATAATGAACTATCAGAAGGTTAGAAGATTAGGGGCAACAAGAAGTCACGCACAGCGCATTTTTTGCGCTATTATGTTGTACAGTTCACATATAGTAAGACAACATTTATGTTAAAATTACCGGTATACAACTTTTGATTCCCCTTATCAGACAAAGGAGTTCTTATGCATAACGTAACAGGTTACCATATACGACAGGTGATTTATGAAGACTCCGCTATCGTCGTCTGTCATGCCTCATCGGCAGACGCTGATAGGGAGGTGCTCTTGAAGATCGTAAAGGAAGGACCTCGGGCCATCATCGAAAATGCGAAGGTTATGAATGAATATGAAGTCGCGGGAAACCTGCAGTTTCCTGGAATTCTACAGCCTCTGGCATTGCAGAGAGAAGGTAACCGGCTCATCATGGCCAGTGAATGGCGGTATGGGTTGACCTTGAAGCATTTTTCCAGGGAAAGTCAGATGTCCGTTCCGGTCTTTCTTCGGATTGCGATCCAGATTACACATATTTTGGAGGAGCTGCATGCCCAGAACATTATCCATATGAATATCCGGCCGGAGACGATTGTCGTGGTGCCCTCCACGCTTGAGGTCTGCCTGACCGGACTGGGACATGCGGTTGTTGTCCTGGAGGAGGACCGCCAGGCTGGAAACATACCGCTCATGCAAGGAAGCCCTCCCTATATGGCACCTGAGAGAACCGGGCGGATGCACGAATGGATCGGTCCGAGCACTGACCTTTACTCCCTCGGCGTAACGCTGTACGAGATTCTTGCGGGACGATTGCCGTTCCAAGCGAAGAACCCGTTGGAATGGGCACATGCTCATGTAGCTAGAGCACCCACACCACTGCGCTCGGATACTTCTGATATCCCCGTGATGGTGGAAAGAATCATCCTCAAGCTTCTGGAAAAATCGCTAGACCGCCGCTATAGGACTGCAGCAGCCTTAAGGACCGATTTAAGCGCATGCTTAGATCAACACGAGCAGACCGGTCTCATGGATGTCTTCGGGCTCGGGCAGGAGGAAGACACTATACGGATGGCTTCAGCCTCTTCCGTGGAGGAAGGCGCTATCCGTCAGCTACCTCTGGGTGAAGGGCAATCCGATACTGGCAGCGGTTATGGCCAGGTGCTGGAGATGGAGGCGATGATGCGGGCATCCCAGGCTTTCTCCCAAGAGAAGGATTCCCAGAAGCTGATGTCGAGATTGATGACCATTATCATGGAAATATCGGGAGCACAGAAGGGCGCTTTTGTTACATGTACACCAGACGGATTCTATACTGTGCTGGTTCTGGATCCGGCCCCGGGGGCCTCTACCTGGATGGGGTGTATCCCGCTGAGAGAGTGCGGCGATGTCAGTCTATCCGTAATCCGCCATACGGCGGAGACCCGCGCACCTGTCATGCTGAACGATGCCAGAGAGCATCTACAATATTCTGGCGATCCCTATATGGTGAAGCACAGACCCAGATCCGTGCTTGCGCTGCCAGTTGCGATACAAGGCGACTTGCAGGGCGTGCTCTACCTGGAGAACAACTATGCCTCCGGGGTGTTTACCACCGATCGGGCGGCACTTCTGCAGATGCTGTCATCTCAGTTGGGGTATGTGTATACGCTCATGCAATACTTTGAGCCTCCAGGTCCGGATGCGGCTCACGACGAGCGTCCGGCTATGCTTGTTCCCGCGTTGACCAACCGAGAGGTCGATGTTCTGCAAGGGCTGTCCGCCGGCTTATCCAATAAGGAGATTGCAGTCCGTCTGGTGATGTCGGCCGGTACAGTGAAGGTTCATGTACGGAACGTGTTCGACAAGCTCGGCGTGAATAACCGCGTGAAAGCCGTCGCCATGGCAGCCAAACTGAACTTATTGAACCCGACAATACCCCATATGGGGTATGTACAGGATCTGAAGTGAGCTTATAATTAAAAGTATGGAACCGAAGAGAAAAGAATGAAATGAGCCGGAATGTGTGCCAGACACGATTCGGCTTTTTCATTTGGCTCGGCATCCTGCGAATGCAGCGTTCGGAAGGGGATAAGTGATCTTTGAATAAGCTGACGTTTCTGGAGATCCCGCTTTTTGAAGGTTTGGACCGCGTACATAAGGCAGCGCTGCTGCAGGAATTCACTCAGCTTAGCTTTCGGCGAGGGGATTTATTGTTCGAGGAAGGAGAGTTCGGCGATTCCTTGTATATCATTATGCAGGGAAGCGCCCGTATTTATCTGAAAGACTCTGGATCGGGCGAGACGACGCTTGCCATCTTGGGAGAGAAGGAATATTTCGGCGAAATGGCGCTGCTGACAGGCGATCCGCGCTCGGCCTCTGCGAAGGCGGACAGCGATCTGGTGGTGCTCCAGATGCTTAAGGAGTCGTTCGACCGGATCTTGTATGAGCATAACGCGCTTGCCGTACAATTTGCCGGTATTCTGGCCAAGCGGCTCGCCCGGGTCAACCGGCAATCCGGCGCGGGCAGCTTGACACGGGATGAACAGGAGAAGACGCAGCTGGTGCTGCCCGGAGCGGCTTCCTCAGCGGGAGCCGCTGCCGCTGAGGAAGAGGGAGAGGGAGAAGCAGGACAGCGAGTGGAGGCTTCTGCCGAAGCCGACCAACGATGGCTCGACGGATGGCTCCTCAAGAAGGGAGCCGGGAATCCAACCGTTCTTTATAAAGCACTTCCGATCTGTCTGGCGATTCTGATCGCTGTTCCTCTAGGGTATGTAGTGACGACGTATAAAGCGGACCGGACCGTCTCTGTGCCCGCTGTGATGACGGGCGGACCACTAGGACCTGAGCGTGGTCTTGAAGTGCCATTTGTCGTGGAGCTCCCTCGGGATGCGGTCAGCGCTGCCTCCATCAGGCAAGGGGTCGAGCTCGCGATGACCGAACTTCAGCAGAGCTCCGTCTCTCGCCATCCGCTGACGCTGAAGCCGGAGTATCGGGGGAGCGGGGAAGACATGCGGAGCGGAAGGACTGTTCCTGTATGGACCCTCGCAGCAGCTTCGGATTCCGATTCGAATTCGGCCAAGCGAAGCGGCCTGCCCACTATCCTGCTGGAAGGAGCTGCGGCTGCCTCCGCTCCTTCGGTTGCGCTGGCACCCTCGACGGAAGGATATGCCCAGGCCGTGACGGACTTGCTGCTGAGGCATGGTTTCGGCAAAGTGGTCATTTATTACGAGGACAGCGCACCTGGTAAGCAGTTCGCAGCAGCCCTGGAGAAATGGGCTGAGCAGCAGGGTCTCTTGGTGGTAGACCGGCTGGCCAGCATTCCCTCGCGTTCCGGGTTGACGGCGGCATGGTCTAGATGGAGGCTGCTGGGTACGGAAGCGGTCGTCGTCTATGACGCCAGCGGCTCAGTGACGCCGGAGATCAGCGCTGGTCTGGCTTCATTGGGGGCGCGTTACCCGCTCCTTGTCGGACCGTCGATTCCCGGTACGGATGTCTTAACCGCGTACAAGGGCGAGGTTTACGGGTATTCCGACTTTGACAAAAATTCCTCTCGGATGCAGACGAAGGCGTTCATAGAGCGATATCGGTTAGCGACTGGCACAGAGCCGAGCCGTCTTGCTGCGGCTGCTTATGACGCCATGCGTCTTATCGCCCTATCCGCGGATCGGGCGGGAGCAGCGGAGCCTGCCGGGATGTATGAGGCGCTAAAGGGTATCGGACGCTGGGAGGGAGCCCTCAGAAGCTATGACTTTTCGTCCGGCAGCACAGCCCGCGATGATGCGCTCGTGCAGTTCTTTTCCTTAACGCCTAAATCCGTACAAGCAGGGGAGATGAAGCGATGAGGCCGAATATTTTCCGCCAGTCTTCACTCGAGAAAATGTCTTCGCCCGAGAAGCTGGATATCCTGATGACCATCGTCCGTCCGAGGCATTGGATCGCTCTGTTATCCATTCTCCTGTTGCTCGCCGCGTTTTTCACCTGGGCGGTGGCAGGTACCCTTACCGTGAAGATGAATGGGAACGGTGTATTTCTAATGCAAGATGGGCTGGCCACCATCGTGCCTGCCACCGTGGGGCAGGTGACGGATATCGGGGTGCAGCCGGGCGATGTCGTCCAGCGGGGAGAGACGGTTGCGCGGATCTTCGATCCGTCCTGGACGGAGGCCGGCGCCCCGGACATGTCACCTGACAACGCTCAGCGCCTGCTGCTCAAATCCAGAGTCGTCAGCCTGCAGAGCGGACGCGTACTGAAGGTTCACGCACAGCCGGGGCAGTGGGTCCAGGCCGGAGAGCCGCTCTTCACGCTCGAAGCGGCGGGCTCCGAAGAAAAATCCGAGGCCGTCGTCTATGTCCCTGTCGACAAGGCCAAGAACCTGCAAATCGGCATGCCGGCCAGAGTGTGGCCGAACGGCGACTACGCCAACGCGAATGGAGCTGTATTCGGCGAGGTGGCAGCCGTCTCGCAGGTTCCGGTAGGTCTGGAGGACATGGAGCGTACGACCGGCAACCGCGAGCTGGCCGCCGCTTACATGAAGGACGGTCCCCTGGCCGAGGTCAGGGTCAAGCTGCAGAAAGACCGGACTCATCCCACCGGACTCCGCTGGACGGCCCAGCGCGCAGTACCCGGCCTGAACTTGAGAACGGGAATGCTATGCTCGGTAGAATTTAGGATAGGGAAGATGCATCCGATCGAATGGATGTTCTGATCGCACAAAGAGGTGACATCCGATGAAGGCGTCGTTATTATCCAAGCTTCGCGGCCATGCCCGTGTATTCACGCCCACCCTTCTTCAGATGGAAGCAGTCGAATGCGGAGCGGTGTCGCTGGCGATTATACTGGCGTACTATGGTCGCCATATCCCGATCGAGGCGCTTCGCTACGACTGCGGCGTGTCGAGAGACGGCAGCAAGGCGAGCAATTTATTGAAAGCAGCCCGCAAATACGGGATGGAAGCCAAGGGCTACAAGAAAGAACCTGAAAGCCTAAGATCGCTGAAGCTTCCATTTATCGTACATTGGAATTTTAATCATTTTCTCGTGGTGGAAGGCTTCTCCGGCCACAAAGTATTTCTGAACGATCCCGCCCATGGTCCTTATACGGTCAGCCTGGACGAATTCGAGAGCTCCTATACGGGAGTCGTGCTCACGATGGCGCCGGGTGATGGCTTCATTCGGGAAGGGCGGCGCTTTTCAGTGAGCGCGTCCTTGCTGCAGCGGCTGAAGGGTTACTCATGGGAAATCGTTTATCTGATCGCTGCGGGGCTCGCTCTGGCCGGGACCGGCGTGCTTGTTCCGTTATTTCTGAAGCTCTTCGTAGACCGTATGCTGCTCGCCGGCCGGATGGAATGGATTGGCGCGCTGCTGCTCGGCATGCTCGTCGTCTTGATCCTCCGCGGAGTATTGACCGCTCTGAGGCAGTATACGCTGCTGAGATTGGAGACGAAGTTGTCCCTCAGCTTGTCTGGCGCCTTCGTCTGGCACATCCTGCGGCTGCCTGCCGGTTTCTTCGCGCAGCGATTTGCGGGAGAGATCGCGGGGAGAGCGCAGGCCAATGACAGAGTTGCCCAATTTCTCACGGAAAAGCTGGCCGGTACGGTGATTGACGTGATGCTGGTCGGGCTTTACCTTACCTTTATGCTCCTCTACGATTACCGCTTGGCGCTCGCTGCGATGCTAGTGGCCGGACTCAATGTCGCGTACCTGCTGTATGTGTCACGCAAGCAGACGGACCGGAACCAGAAGCTGCAGATGGACCAGGGGAAGCTATGGGGCGCTTCGATTGCCGGACTCCTCAATATGGAATCGCTGAAGGCCAGCGGGCGGGAATCGGATTTCTTCTCCCGCTGGGCCGGTCATCAAGCCAATATGACGCGCACGGAGCAACAGCTCGGAGTGTCCAATCAATACCTGTCGGCTATCCCTGTGCTGCTGGAGCAATTGAATCACACCGCAATTCTCGTCATCGGCGGACTTCTCGTGCAGAACGGATCGTTTACGGTCGGGATGCTGCTTGCCTTTCTCGGCTTTACCGCCGGGTTCCTCACTCCCGTCCATAGTCTGGTCGCTATGGGCGGGGAAGTGCAGGAGCTGCGCGGGCATCTATCCCGGCTTGACGATGTGCTGAAGCATCCGGCCGATCAGACTCACGCCACTGACCCGGAATCCAGCGAACAGCAGCCGGAGCCCGGCAACTGGCCGCCCAAGCTGTCGGGAGCTCTGTCCCTACGGAACGTAACGTTCGGCTATAGCCCTCTGGACCCTCCGCTTATCGAGCAAATCACGCTGGAAGTGCCTCCAGGCACGACGCTTGCCATTGTCGGAGGCTCAGGCAGCGGCAAGTCAACATTGTCGAGGTTACTGTCCGGTCTGTACCAGCCGTGGAACGGGACCGTCGAATTCGACGGCTGTCAGCGCTCCGAGCTGCCCCGTCATGTGCTGGTGAATTCCGTATCACTGGTTGATCAGGAGATCCGGCTGTTCGAAGGCACGATTCGGGATAATCTGACGTTGTGGGATTCGACCATACCCGATGCGGTCGTCGTACAGGCGGCCAAGGACAGCGGCATCCATGAGGTCATCGCCGCAAGACCCGGCGGTTACGATCACGAGCTGGAGGAAGGCGGCAGGAACTTCAGTGGAGGACAGGCGCAGCGTCTGGAGATTGCCAGAGCGCTCGCCCAGCAGCCGTCGATTCTCATTCTGGACGAGGCGACCAGCGCCCTGGACCCTGAGATCGAAGCCTCGATCTATACCCATATCCGCAGGCGAGGATGTACCTGCGTCATTATTGCCCACCGGCTCAGTGCGATCCGGGATTGCGACCTAATCGCGGTATTGGACCAGGGAAGGCTGGTCCAGACGGGAACCCATGAGGAATTGATCGGTATGGAAGGTCATTACCGTCAGTTGTTCTACGCTTCGGAGAGGAGTGAGGCTTCGTGACCATAGACTGGGGGAAGCTCGCTGAAGCACGACGGCATTACCCGTCCAGGACCTCGCTGATCCTTCAAGAGCAGACGCCGCTGACGATGCATTATGTCGAGCAAGGCTCGGTCGAGTTATACACAGCCGAGCTGGCACAAGGCAAGGCAGCCGGTTCAAAGTCGTATGTGCTGACGATCAAGCCCGGGCAAGTCTGGTACGACATGCCGCCCACAGAAGAAGGCAGCTTCGGCTGGATCGCGGAGGTGATGCCGGATACGGTGCTGGTGAGCAGCCCCTTAGAGACATTTACAGGCACTGCCGGGCATGAGGAGAGCAGATTTAGACGGCAGTCACACACGGCGGGGTTGCTGGACGAGTGGCTGCTGAATCTAAGCGCTGCGTCGGTGACGGGCTCAGCTCCCGTGCAAGCTCAGCACGCGGAGCCTTTAACCGAGATTGTCGTCTGGGAGCCGGCGGTTTTCAACTCGGAGACACAAGTCGTCTGGGTACGAGCAGTGGGCGTACTGCCCGCACTATGGCAGGACGCCGACCTGCCCGGGATACCGTCTGGCGTCGAGGTGCCGCTGATGCGCTCCGTATGGGTGGCCTCGCCCAAAGGCAACCGGCTGCACACGGCGGATACGTTAACTGGCCTGCAGCGGGGCAGCTTACCGGCTTCGCTGCAGCTTTTCCACCGTCTCCTCATACAGAAGCTGTTCCATCAGCTTCGTGACGCGAAGTGGGAGGAGATGGAGCGGATCAGCAGGAGACGGGAGCAAGACAGGCTCAGCATGGAGGAAGCGGTCGGCCGATTCTCGGCGGTTGCGGACAAGAAGGGGATCCATGCGCTGGAGACCTTCACGCATCACCGTGATCCACTGCTCTTCTGCGCACGCTTGGTCTGCGAATGCTTGGGTATGGAGCTGAAGATTCCGAAGCGCTGGGAGCGGGGCGGCAAGGCAGAGGACTTGTTCCGTGAGGCCGGTATCCGCTGCCGCAAGGTAGCGCTGCGTTCAGGCTGGTGGAGGGAGGACAACGGACCTCTGCTGGCCTTCCTCGAGGACGGACGTCCGGCAGCACTGCTTCCCACCGGAGGGAGCGCCTATGCATTGAGATGCGAGACCGGGGATAAGCCGGTCATCGTGACGGAGCAGCTCGCCGCCCGGCTGCGTCCGTTCGCCTATGAGCTGTACCGACCCTTGCCATACCGTCCGCTGGTTCCCCGGGATATCATCCGCTTTCTCCTTACTCCCGCAGCGAAGAAGGATGTCACCTGGGGACTGGCAGCGGGGCTTAGCCTGGGGGTGCTCGGCATGGCCCTGCCGGCTGCGACCGGCGTTATCATCGATAAGATCCTACCTGGAGCCGATGCAAGCCAGCTTTTTCAGGTCATGGTGCTGCTGATGTGCATAGCTTTCGCCGGCTTCGGCTTGCGGGTTACCCAGTCTATGGCCTGGCTGCGGATCTTCGGCAGGTGGGGGGCATCGCTGCATAGCGCCACCTGGGACCGGCTGCTGAATATGCCCGTTGGTTTTTTCCGCCTGTACAATGCAGGAGATCTGGCCAGCCGCATCGGAGGAGTGAGCGCCGTCTTTCATCTCATCTCCGGCTGGCTCGTATCCGGGATGACGATTGCGTTTTTTTCCTTGCTGCAATTCGGCTTGCTGTTCGGGTATCAGCCCCTGCTGGCTTGTCTGGCCGTCATATTGACCGTTGTCTACATGATGATTTTCGCCGTGCTAAGCCTTCAGGCGGCGAAGCATACACGACGGAAAACCGAGCAGGAGGGACGCGTGGGCGGGCTGCTCGTGCAGCTGCTCACCAATATGCCCAAGCTGCGTGTAGCAGCGGCCGAACAGCGCGCCTTCAACCGCTGGAGCCGTGCATTCAGTGTACAGCGCTCTCACGTATACCGGCTTCGCGAATCCGGGAACCGGCTGACGGTGGTAAACAGCACGTATCCGCTCCTGTCGAGCCTGCTGCTGTTTTGGGTCATGTCGGCTTCAGACATCCGGATGAATCCGGGTTCCTTCGCAGCCTTTCATGCCGCTTATGCAACCTTAATTGGCTCGGTCATCGCCTTCTGCGCCTCGTCTCTGCCGCTCCTCGAGCTGAAGCCCCTGTACGAGCGGATCAAGCCGCTCATGAAGGAGCCGCCCGAGAACGAAGTAAGGAGGGAAGACCCCGGTGATCTGAAAGGGGCCATCGAGCTGAGTGAGGTCACCTTCCGTTATGACGGGAACAGTCCTCCTGTTCTCGACCATGTGTCCCTGCGCATCAAGCCGGGCGAATATGTAGCGATTGTAGGTGCCTCCGGCAGCGGCAAATCTACGCTGCTGCG
The DNA here is from genome assembly GCF_038070315.1 of Paenibacillus filicis. Classification (NCBI taxonomy): domain Bacteria; kingdom Bacillati; phylum Bacillota; class Bacilli; order Caryophanales; family Paenibacillaceae; genus Paenibacillus; species Paenibacillus filicis. Next base: position 55,340 of record NZ_JBBPCC010000007.1, read on the forward strand.
TCTGATCCTAGGCTTCGAGAAGCCTGAGCAGGGCGCGGTGTATGTCGATGGTAAGGACCTCAGCGGACTCGAGCTGCGGGCCGTGCGCCGGCGATGCGGTGTGGTGCTGCAGAACGGCCGCCTATGGGCCGGAGATATCGCGCAGAATATTATCGGGCAGAGCAGCGAATATACGATCGAGGATGCGTGGAATGCGGCGCAGCTGGTGGGGATGGACGAGGAGATCGGCCGGCTTCCGATGGGGATGCACACGGTGCTCTCCGAGGGCGGAGGGAGCTTGTCCGGCGGGCAGAAGCAGCGGATCTTGATCGCCCGCTCTATCGTGCATAAACCGCGAATCGTACTGCTCGATGAAGCGACCAGCGCGCTGGATCAGAAATCGCAGGAGAAGATTACGACCATGCTGCGAAACATGAGCAGTACGAGAATTGTGATCGCCCACAGGCTGAGCACGATCATTCATGCGGACCGGATTGTCGTGATGGAGCAGGGAAGAATCGTGCAGCAGGGCAGCTACACAGAGCTCATCCGGCAGGAGGGACTATTTGCCCGGCTTGCTGCGCGCCAAGTTGTCTGAATATGCCGAAAGATACCCCGTATGGGGTACGGATTTTTAACTTTATACCCGGTATAATGAGTCCAGAGTTACTCAATATGACGATGGAGGTATAGACCATGAGTTGGACAATTGAACAAGCCAATGAGCAATTCGAAGTATTTAAGAAGCGTGCTTCCGAGGATGCTGAATTCCGCGCTTTGGCGCTGAGCAACCCTAAGCAAGCGATCCAAGAGCTGACCGGCCAGGAGTTGCCGGAGGGCATCGAGGTTGTTATTACTGAGGACGAGCAGGGAGAGCTTCAAGCCAAGACCCTGATCAACGCCCCGGCTTCCGAGGCCGAGCGCGAGCTGGATGAAGCGGAGCTGGAGCATGTTGCCGGAGGCACGTCGTTCTCCGCGTTTATTCTATACGGCCCTCCGTACCCGGAAAGAACGAAGAAGAAATAATTCATGCATAGCAAGCAGAGCCGGAATGCAAGATTTCGGCTCTTTTTTATGTGAGGGGGCCATGTTCTTGATCGAAATTATTCCGCTTACGCCGGAGACGGCAGCGCCGTACCGGGCATTTACTTATCGCACCTATCAGGCTGGACTGGGCGGGCCGGAAGGGGAGGCGGGCACGTTGCGGATAGCGCTAGGTGTGAGCTTCATGGGGGAGCCAGCGGGTCTGCTCCTGGCCCATCCTCCTGAACAGGACGAGCCGGCAAGGGTCCTTTCCGTCTTCGTCGAAAAGCGGTTCCGGAAGCTCGGCATCGCCGGTGCGCTGATGTCGGAGCTGAAGGCGTGCTTGACCCGAATAGGTCTCAAGCAAGCATGCGTGGAGTACTACGCCTTACACAGTTACCAGGCGCTGGAACGCGTGCTGCTGAGATCAGGCTGGCAGTCCCCCGAGGTGTACAGCCGGTACTACCGCTGCGATATCGTTCCAAACCGGGAGACCCGGTGGATTCACCGCTTCAAGCTGCCCGACCGTTATACGGTCATGCCATGGGGCGAGGTACGGAGAGACGAACTGACGCTCATGAATCAGCTTCAGGAGCAAGACTTTAACACTTACTTCAGACCCCTCTTCCAAGAAGAGCATATCGAACCCAACTGCAGCTTGGTACTGAAGCTGGGAGCGGAGATCGTTGGCTGGTCCATCGTGGACCGGCAGCTGGCGGATACGCTGCTCTACCGGACGCTATATATCCGCGAGGCTTATCGGGATCTAGGACTAGGTATACTTCTTGCGGCGCAATCCGCGCAAAGGATAGCCCGGACGGATGCTGCGCATCTTGTTATCCAGATTTTGACGGGCAATGAGCGGATGCAGAAGGTAGCCGAGCGGATGCTGGTGCCGATGAATCCCATTGTCACGGAGTACAAGAGGGCGGTGTGGAATTTCTGAACATCAGGTTAGCTCATGCGCCACTGCTGGAAGGATCTGCCGGAGTATGATATGCTTTTCGCAGCCGTTATCAGGTTCGGTTGGTTTGCAGTTTTGCGGACAGCTTACCGACTTGAGCGGCCTTCTCCTGCCAGGAGGGGCAAGTTCAACGGACTAGAATTACGAAACGTAGCAAGGGGATACGAAGATGAAAACCTATATCATATTCGGAGCAAGCCGGGGGCTGGGAGATGCCTTTGTACGAGGACTTCCGGAGCAGGGAGATCAGGTCTGGGTAGTTTCCAGGAACAGACCGGGTAGCCTGGATATCCAGGATGGGGTTCGGAGATTGTGGATTCAAGCGGACCTGTCGCAGCCTCAGCAGGCGGCCAGGGTGATCTCAGAGTCGCTGCAGAACGAGACGATCGATGTGCTTATGTATAACGTCGGGATTTGGGAGAAAGAAGGCTTCGAGGATCATTATGACTTCGACAAGGACGAGCCTGCGGAGATTGCCAATATCATTCAAGTGAACATGACCTCGACCATCACGTGTATTCAGGCGCTACTCCCGAATCTGCGAAAATCGGATGCAGGCAAAATCATTTTGACCGGTTCGACGGCTGGCTTGGATCATACCAATAATGCCCAGGTCTCATTTGTCGCTTCTAAATTCGGGCTACGCGGTATCGCCCATGCCTTGCGGGAGCATGTCCGGAATGACCGGATTGCGGTGACCTGCATGAATCCGGGCGAGCTGGCTACCGAAATTCCTTACGAAGAGGGACCGGACAAAGCGATTGAGGAATATGGCGGGACTCGCATCCCCGTCCAGGATATCGTGGCTCTGGTGAAGTGTGTAGTCAGTCTATCGAAGGCTGCTTGTGTAAAAGAGATTCACGTTCCTGCCATGACAGATTTAAATGCCTAATCATTGATTCAGATCCATTATTGCATGAGATCAAGGAGCGTGTGCCCATGAATCAGGAAGTCATTGATTTTATCGAAGCCATGAAAGAGCCGTGGCAGGCCGAGCTGTCTACGCAGTTACGAGGAGTGGTTCACCAGGCGATCCCGGACGTTCAAGAACGGATTCAGTACAAGAAGCCGCATTTTTTGAAGAACGGAAAATACGCTGCGGTTATCTCGACCTCGAAAGACGCGGTCAGCTTCACGATCTTTAACGCTGCCGCGCTGGAGCTCCCGGAAAACCTGTTCGAGAGTCCCCCCGAGAGGAAAACGGTGAAGCTCCGCCAAGGGAACTCCGTGGATTCCGAGCAGCTGGTATCGTGGCTGAGCCAGGCTTCGGGTAGCCTTTAGACCCCTGCAAAAATATCTTTACTCTATTGCAAGGATTGTGTATACTGTTTCCAATTCATATTTCTAAATGCGATGACGAGAAAAGTAAGTAAAAGCAAGCTTCCACAGAGAGCTCCAGTTGCTGAAAAGGAGTGAAGCCTGCTTTACTGAAGAAAGCCTCTGAGCAGTACATCGGAACCGAAGAGGGGATGGTGTAACGGGAGCTCCTGTTACAGAGCTAGAGTATAAGCATCTTTTCGTTTGGAGAGAGATGCCGTACTTGAAGAGGCGAATATGGCGACATATTGGCGAACCTGGGTGGTACCACGAGCATACGCATCTCGTCCCTGAGACTATGATAGTCTTGGGGGTGAGATTTTTTTTTTTGCCAACGTGATACGAAAAGTGTAGTTCCAAACTTAAACCCATACAAGGAGTGAGCCATATGTCAAGATTAAGAGCGGCTGTCGTCGGAGCAACAGGCATGGCCGGACAGCAATTCGTGCAGGCCTTATCCCATCATCCGAACTTTGAGGTTGTCGTCATGGTGACATCGAGAACGGTGAATACCTATCAAGAAGCTTTACGGGAAGGGGACGGTTCCTCCAGATGGACACAGAGCACCCCGGTTCCCGAAGATATGCTGGAGGTTCCCGTCCTGTCTTCGCAGGAATTCAAGCCGGACTCCGTCGATGTGATTTTCACGGCGATTGAGTCCGATCTGGCCAAAGAACTGGAGCCTTGGTTCGCCCAGACGACCCCGACATTTTCAACGGCATCGGCTTTCCGTTATTTTGAGGATACACCGCTTCTCATTACCGGCGTCAATGACGATCATGCGGAATTAGTGCGGAAGCAGCAGCAGGAGCGGGGCTGGAAGGGCTTTGTGCTGGCGGTCCCCAACTGTACGGTCACGGGACTTGCAATCACCTTGAAGCCTCTGCATGAGCAGTTTGGCATCCAAAATGTGCTTATGGTATCCATGCAGTCCATCAGCGGGGCCGGGAGAAGTCCGGGCGTACGTTCTCTGGACATTCTGGATAATATCATCCCGTACATCCCGAACGAAGAGGGGAAGGTTCGTAAGGAGCTTCTCAAGATACTTGGCGAGTATTCCGGGGAAGGCATTACTCCGGCCGACATTAACGTCAATTGTATCTGTACGCGAGCGAATGTGCTGGATGGACATACGGAATCTGTGTTTGTCGGTCTGAAGCGGCAGGCGAGCCTGGCTGAGGTCAGAGAGGCTATCGACAGCTATAATCCCTTCGGGAGCGGCACTCCGCTGCACTCGGCTCCCGAGCGCATGATTCATATCTTTGATGATCCATTCCGCCCGCAGCCCCGGCTGGATCGCGAGCTAGGAGGCGGGATGACCACCAGTCTGGGAAGACTGGAAGAAGAGCCCGTACTCGGTGGCGTCAAGTATGTGCTCGTCTCCCATAATACGAAGATGGGCGCGGGAAAAGGAGCCGTACTGCTCGCGGAATCGATGCTAGCGCGAGGATTATTGAATAAATAAGCAGGCCTGTTATTCAGCCCTGCAAAGCTAAAACCACTCCAGGTCATGGAGTGGTTTTTGTTCAAGCTGTCTTGATATTACTTAAAAGGAATCGTGAAGGTAGATTGCGAACCGTCCGCCGAGCTCGCGTTGATACGGAGTGAACTGGTGGAGTTGCCAATCGCATTCCATACTTTAACAGTGATTGTACCGTTCGTCATATTACTGAAATTGCCTGTTGCGGATTTCAACCCTTGATTATGCGTGTAGTTTTCCCAATTGGGGACATCATTGAGCGCAAAATAGTTATAGGTTTCGGTACGGGTTGACGTGCCGTTTCCAGTGAAATCATAGGTGATTTGAACCTGAACCCCGTTGCCAATGTTGCTTCCGGCGTCCGCATACAGATTGAAGCCGGTTGATTTGCTGGAATCGTAAGTGGCATTAACTCCTGAAATCGTGTAGGTGACAGGGTTATGAGGGGTCCCGTCATAATTGATTCCGCCTGCGCTCGCAATCGTAGCGTTGAGCGCTCCTGTGCCTGCGCTGGCGTTCAGCGTATTATTGGCGTTCACATACAGAACATTGGAAAAGCCCGTATTCACGGTGGTTACCGTAAATGTCCTGCCGCTGCTGGTCCCGGACGGCGTCGTTACCGTGACATTCACGCTGCCTGCGGGCAGGCTGCTTGGAACGACGGCCGTGATGGCGTTGTTGGACCAGCTCGTTACGCTGGCCGCAGTCGTACCGAACTTCACCGTAGAAGTACCTTGCGACGCTCCGAAATTAGTTCCCGTGAGCGTAACGCTCGTTCCCGTAGGGCCGCTGGCAGGGCTCAGGGTGCTGATGGTAGGGGTATTGTTCACGGGCCCTCCTACGCTGGAGGCCACAGATTTGGCCGGAACGTTCAGCGTCTTGCCGTCAGAGAAGGTAACGACCTTGGCGGCGTTCCCTGGATTATAGGCCACATAATTTTTGGTGCCGTCCTTCTTAAATACCCCGTAAGTTGGCGTATTGGCCGTCACACTTGTATCGACTTGCCCCAGCGCCTGCATATTGTACAGGAAGCTGTAGGTGTGAGCTTTGGTTTCTCCGTCCTCCGGCGTGTAATTCGGATTCGCATGGTACAAGGCGATAGCGCCCGGCGCATCGTATAGGGCCTGGTATTCCAGGAAAATGTCCTTCCACATTGTCCAGTCATTTGTCCCTAGCTCTACTTTGGCCTGATTGATGAAGGACGCGGAATAGGCCGGATAGTAGCCCAGATAAGCGGAAGCTGCGGTTACCGGCAAGATGTTGATCCCTCGAATCGCCTGTACGTCTGCCGAGAACCAGGTCGCATAGACGGACTTGCCGCCCCAGATCATCGATGAGTAGTTATGGTTGTAACCTGGCTTGAAATTCGTACCGCTCGTATTGAACCAATATTCATTAATGGCATTAACCTCTGTCGTGTACATGTAAATACCGGCATCCCGGATCGCCGTATTGCCTGTGGCCTGGCCCCATAGAATCATCGCTGCCCATGCGTTGATCGATTCGGAGGAAGATTCCTGGTTGTTGCCGTCAGCGAACTGTGAGTTGCCGGACGCCCAGGAATGGCCTGCATAAGGGTCGAAATTCCGCAGATATGGAAATCTGGAATCATTGCGTTCCCAATTCGCAAAATCCTTGATAAGCAGATCAACCATGCCGCCGTAATTCGAAGCTGTGGCCCATGCCGGGTTGTTGCGGGCCACTTCGGCCGCCGCACGAACCCAGTAACCGTAATGGAAGTGATGATCGTTTAACACATCATTGGAGCCGTAGCTGCCTGGATAGCCGATTAACGACCCCCAGTTCGCATCGTAATAAAATAAATCATTGGTCTTCGAGCCAGCCGTCAGGTTGTTGCTAAGCGTAGTTTCCAGATACGACTGAAAATTGCTGACAGCCGCTGCGTTGCCGGCTTGCTGAGCGATCGGCAGCAGATTAGCAATACGCCCCAAGTATTTGCCTAACCAGTAGGTGTCTTTGGCACCGACTGTGTGGTTAGGTTCCTGACGAACCGTTTCAATCAAGTTATTGAGTGTTGTATTGTCGTAGCTGCCGACGGCAGGAAGGTAGGGCAGAATACCTTGGTAGGTCATGGTCGTTGTAAAAGAAGTTCCTGATAGCGTTTTCATCGTACCTCTGACGCTATCATAGGTGTAGGGCAGGAGAGTATTGCCGGTATGCTTCCATTGGTGGGGGTAGAGTGCCAGGATCGTGCCCGTTTGGGTACCTTCCATAGCCTGGGTCGTGAAGTTATACGTCGTAGCCACCTGACTCGTAGACTCATTATACGCATAGTTGATCGTACTATTTGTTACGAAGGAGTAGGCATATTGCTTGTAAGCGCTTAACGTAGCGGGCGAATTATCCGGCAGCACAGCCACGGAGAAATAGTTTTTGCCGCCAAGCGAGTTCGTCAGGGTGGAAGAGCCGATGCCGGACCACGTTGAACCCGTCGGGCCGAACAAGCCGTAGTGATGCCCGTTAACCGTTACGCCAAGCACGCTTCCGGAAGCCGTCCCCGACCATACGATTGGTGTGCTGTTAAACGTTAATTTCGGCGTTCCGCCGGTGTATGTGCTGTAGATAAAGGGGAGTCCATGTCCTGTCGTGACACGTAACGACCCGCCGCTATTAAACAGCATCGATACGGTCGAATCCGAATACCCATCGACACGGGCATCCGGGAAATTGGATTGCGCCGAATGGCCGAGTGTAAAATCATTCACATAGGCACCGAATATGGCGTCCGCGCTGGCCGATTGTACGGGATATCCGAGTCCCAATCCATCCGCTTTGGCCTGCACGGCTAGGGGATGAGGGAACATGACATCCGAGTACGGCGTCCATGCCAAGGAGCTCCACCAATCATTGGTCGGCATCGGTCCTGGCACATTGGCGGTTTTAGAGATGGCGGCTTGGGGCCCGATCTGCCCGGCTGGCAGTGTCGTCGTGTAGCTTCCCGCTCCTACATGGATGGTCGCAGCGCTCGCAGAACCTGCGAACGAAGAAAACATGGAAACAGCCAATACGGCAGATAAGGTTAGTGAACCTAGCTTATTCGCGCGATTTCTCACAAATTTCCTCCTTTTTAATTCGACTCAAATCCAGAAGCAAGAAACCCATTCTCCTGCAAAGCGGCCCAAATCACTCCTTTCTCCCTAAACTTTCCGAAAATACGCTATCGTTGGCGAGTAAAGCGAAAGCGTTTTCGAAACAATTTCATTATTACCTAATTTATCCTATTTTGTAAAGTATGAATTTTAATAACTTTTTAATGGATAAATAGGATATATCTTGACTTGTTTGTGAAACCTCGCTACTATTTATTCACGAAACCTTTTTAGTCATATGGAAACATTGCATACGAACCGCTCGTAACGTTTCGTTGTACAGGCAAGCACAATTGTCTTTGGGAGGGTCATCCTACATGAGAGCAAATATGAAGACAATTGCCAGTCTCGCAGGAGTTTCCGTTTCTACAGTATCCAAAATTATGAATAATTACACGGATGTTTCAGAGGAAACAAAGACCAGAGTTCTTGCGATTATGAAACAAACCGGCTACATTCCCGTCTATTCGGCTAGAGCTCTCGCTTCTCGAAAGTCGGGGTTAATCGGTGTTATTTTTGCCGGTGAAGTGAATGTCGATTTCACGCATCCTTTTTTTGTCGAAGTGATTAACTCATTCAAAAAGCAAATCGGTGTGCTCGGCTATGATCTGCTTTTTTTCTCTAACGAAAAAATTCCAACGGCAGGCGATTATTTATCCAGATGCCTGGCCTCCCAGGTCGAAGGCTGCATCATTATCTCGGGAGATCAGGTTGAACCCTCCATTCAAGACCTGGATCACAGCCCAATCCCTTGTATCGGCGTGGATTTGGAGTTAAACGGCCCGGGCTCAGGTTATATTATGTCAGATAACATGAAGATCGCGGCGAAAGCTGTCGAGCATTTTTACGTACTGGGGTATAAGGAGCTGGGGTACATAGGCAGTTCTCCGGATTCGGAAATTTCGAATATACGGAAACAAGGCTATATGAACGCCATGGAGGCTTTCGGCTTGCAGATAAACCCGGATTGGTTCGTAAGTGGCGAAACTTTTTTCGAGCTGAGCGGCTATCAGGCGATGCAGAAATGGATAAGAACCGGCGATTTGCCGAGAGCTGTCTTTGCTTCCTCCGATCTCATTGCCCTTGGGGCCATGAGAGCGCTGAAGGAGCACCGGCTCAGCATCCCGCAAGACATCGCCATCATAGGCTGCGACGACATCGAAGCTTCGAGATATGTGGACCCTCCGTTGACAACCATTCGTCAGAACAAAGATAAGCTTGGCAAACTGGCCGCACACATGCTGTATGATATGATCAATAACCAGTCGGCCATCTCTTCCTTCGTGCTGGAGCCTGAGCTCATTGTGCGGGAATCCTGCGGATGCAGCCTTGCATTATAACGACAATTCACGAAAATATTTCGGAATAACGTTTTCAGAATAGCGATTAACTTGGAGTCCGCCAGGTTATCGCTATTTTTATTTGATCTGAGCTGCTGCAGCCGAATAATCGATAGGATGTTTTAATTTATTGATAGAAAAGCGCGATTAGTTGGACCGTTGACGCTCCATAAAGGCAATGATAAGCTGGAAGCATGTACCAAAACACATAAAACCTATAGGATATCTAGTTATTTAATTTTGGGGAGGTGTACCGTGGGACTTAAGCTAAGCATTCTGGACCAGAGTCCAATCGGAGAACAAGAGACGGCGGAGGAAGCGTTCCGCAACACGGTAGAGCTGGCGAAGAAAGCAGAGCAGCTCGGGTATCACAGGTTCTGGGTATCTGAGCATCACGATTCGGAGTATCTGGCAGGCTCTTCCCCGGAAGTGTTGATCGCTTACCTGCTCGCTCACACTCAGAGAATCAGAATTGGCTCCGGCGGGGTCATGCTGCAGCATTACAGCCCTTATAAGGTCGTTGAAAATTTCAATGTCTTGTCAGCTCTGGCTCCTGGCCGGGTTGATCTTGGCATCGGCAGCGCACCGGGAGGATTCCCGCGTTCCACGAAGGCGCTGCGGCAAGGCAGCGAGCCAAACGCCAAGCCGTTGGAGGCTAAGCTGATCGAGCTCGAGCAGTACCTGCACAAGCGGGTGCCCGAGGAACATCCGCTCTATGGAGTCAAAGCTTCTCCGCTGCCGCAAAAGCCGCCCGAGCTGTATTTACTCGGAACGAGCATATCCAGCGCCCAGTTGGCTGCAAAAACAGGCATTCCGTATGTGTTCGCCCAATTTATTAACGGCGATGAAGCCGTCATTCAGGAGGCACTTCTTGCCTACCGCTCGCAGTTTGTATCGGATGGACGCAGCGAGCCGCAAGCACTGATGGCAGTATCCGTGATTGTAACCGAAACGGATGAGGAAGCGGAGGAGCTGTGGCTGGCTGCCGATTCCAAGCATGTGAAGATTCACCTGGAAAGCGGAAGAACGATTAATGTGAAGACATTGGAATCCGCAGAAGAATACGGAAGGCAAGCCGATGAGAAGTATACCGTCGAGGTGAAGGACTCGCCGATCATTCATGGATCCAAGCATGCGGTCCGCCAGCAATTGCTGGAGCTCCAGGAACGATACGGCCTTGACGAACTGATTGTGAGCCTATCGATGAAGGGATTCTCCAGACGGCTTCGTGCTTACGAGCTGCTGCAGGAGGCGTTCTCGGAACAACCCGTCTGACTGCAAGGACATGTTAGCTATTCATAAGGAGGTATATTACCATGACAGCTCAAAGAAAGATTAGACTCGGCGCGATTATTCACGGTGTGGGAGGCAGTATGGGCGCCTGGAGGCATCCCGATGCCATTGCCGATGCTAGTGTCAGTTTCGAATTTTATAAGCGGCAGGCCCTAAAAGCCGAAGCGGGCAAGTTTGACTTGCTGTTTATCGCTGATGGTCTACATATTAACGAGAAATCCCTTCCACATTTTCTGAACCGGTTCGAGCCGATTACGATTCTGTCATCGCTCGCAGCCGTTACTTCGAAGATTGGGCTGGTCGGCACCTTATCCACCTCTTACAGCGAGCCGTTCACTGTAGCCAGACAGTTCGCTTCGCTGGATCACATCAGTCACGGACGTGCAGGCTGGAACGTCGTGACCTCTCCGCTGGAAGGCTCCGCTTTGAATTTCAATAAAACACTGGAGGAGCATCCGAACCATCCGAAGCGGTACAAGATTGCAGCCGAATACTTGCAGGTGACGAAAGGGCTATGGGACTCCTGGGAAGACGACGCCTTTATCCGGGACAAAGAGTCTGGCGTTTTCTTCGATCCCGACAAGCTGCACCGGCTCGACCATCAAGGCGAGTTTTTTTCCGTACAAGGTCCGCTTAATATTGCAAGGTCCAAGCAGGGCCAGCCGGTTATCTTCCAGGCCGGTTCCTCGGAAGACGGCAGAAATCTGGCGGCTCGGGAAGCTGATGCGATCTTCACCGGTCATCCTACATTAGCCGACGCGCAGCGGTTTTATCAGGATGTGAAGAGCAGAGCGGCTTCCTTCGGACGGAATCCGGATGACCTTGTCATTCTGCCCGGGATCAGTCCGATCATCGGACAAACTGAGGAGGAGGCGGAACGCAAGTATCAGGAGATCGTGAATCTGGTGACGATTGAGAAGGCACTGGACCATTTGGGCCGTTATTACGAGCATCACGATTTTACCCAGTATCCGCTCGATGAGCCGTTCCCCGATCTTGGCGAGCTGGGACAAAACAGCTTCCGCAGCACGACGGATCGCATCAAAAAACAAGCCCGGGAGCAGGGCTTGACGCTGCGTCAAGTGGCGCTCAAGGAAGCGACCCCGAAAACGCAGTTCATCGGAACTCCCGAACAGGTCGCCGATCTGATTCAGGAATGGTTTGAAGAACGCGGGGCGGACGGTTTTATTGTAGGCTCTGGCGTGCCGAACGGGTTCCATGATTTTGTCGATTACGTTGTTCCGATCCTGCAGGAGCGCGGCATCTACCGGACAGAATACGAGTCCGATACGCTGCGCGGCAATCTAGGGCTGCCTATCCCAGCTAACCGATATGCGAAAGAACCCATTGTGAAAAGCTGAAACGAATACGAAAGGAATTTGGACGAATGTTTCCCCGAATTTCGTATAGAGCGGGAGACGGATACGCTGCGAGGCAGCTTCGGCCTAAATACCAAGTAAATCGATAAGTTAAATATATTAAAAGCCGAGAGGCCATGATAGGGAGACATGTGTATGAGAAAAAAGAGTCTCGCAGCATCCATAATCGCTTTATTATTCATTACCGCTGGCTGCGGTACAGCGCCAGCTGATAAAGCTGCTTCAGGAGCCGCACCCAAAGCCGCCAACGTCAAAAAGATCATCGTCGGTACAGGCACGCAGTTCCCCAATATTTGCTTTATCGACGACAAGGGCAATTTGACAGGCTATGATGTCGAGCTGGTGAAGGAAATCGATAAGCGGCTGCCGGGGTATGAGTTCGAGTTCAAAACCATGGAATTCGCGAATCTTCTTCTGAGTCTGGAAACAAAGAAAATCGATTTAATCGCTCATCAGATGGAAGTGAATAAAGAACGTCAAGAGAAATTTTTGTTCAATGACGAGGCATATAACATTTTCCCTAACAAGGTCGTTGTTCACAAAGACCGCAACGATATCAAGTCGATTGACGATTTGAAGGGTAAAAAAGTAATCGTGGGCGCTACGAGCAATGCCTCGGTGCTGCTGCAGGATTACAACAAAACCCATCAAGACGCCATTAATATCGTCTATTCGGGAAGCGGGGGGACCAATGATACCATCGCCCAGCTTAAATCAGGGAGGGTGGATGCGACCATCAGTACGCCATTTGCCGTGGATCAGCGTAACGAAAGCGCCGATGCCCAGCAAAAAACGGTAGGACCCGCGATATCCAACTCCAAGATTTATTTCATCCTGCGCAAGGACCATGAAGAACTGAAGGCCAAGATCGACGAAGCCCTCCAATCGATTAAGAAGGACGGGACGCTTTCTACTCTGAGCAAAAAATGGCTGGGTGCGGATTATTCCGTCTCTGAGTAAGAGAGTAAGCCGGATGCGGACAGGCGGAGCAGGTTGCCCACCTGTTCGCAGCGGTCCGGATGAGAATGGGGGGTACGATGGGCAAATCGTTTGATATTCAATTAATCGGGGTATTTCTACCGAAATTACTTTCCTATCTTCATATTACATTATTCATATTGGCTGCCGCCTTGCTGCTGGGCCTCCTGATCGGCTTCATCATCGTCATTCCCAGATTGTATCAGGTACCGGTGCTTAATCGGCTTGTCATGATCTACGTTTCCTTTATCCGGGGGACACCTATCCTCATCCAACTGGTCCTGGTGTACTATGGACTCCCCGAGCTGCTGCACTTGGTACATATCGATGTGACTAACGTGGGAGCGATAGTCTTCGTCATTATCACATACGGCTTGCACATAGGAGCCTATGTGTCGGAGATCGTCCGCTCGGCCGTGCTTAGCATCGATCGAGGGCAGCTTGAGGCGGCGTATGCAACAGGGATGACCGGACGGGACGCCTTTATTCGAATCGTACTGCCGCAGGCGCTCGTCATAGCACTTCCGAACTTCGGCAATCTCGTGATTTCCTCGATGAAAGACACCTCACTGGCCTTCTCGCTGGGGGTGATGGACATGGTAGGACGGGCGGAGACGCTGCTGACGACGAATCATTTTCTCGAAATCTACATGTCGCTCGCTATCATCTACTATGCCATCTGCATCGTGCTGGAGAGGCTCTTCGCTGCCGGGGAGAAGCGTCTTATGCGGCACGAACGAAAAATAACCGTAGACCGGGCAGGAGGGCTGCAACATTACTCTTGACATTCCCTTCATCGCAAAAGCGTTCTTCGACATCTTGAAGGCGCTGCCGCTCACGCTCGTGATATCGATCATCCCGCTGCTGTTCGGCTTTGTTATCGGCACGGCCCTAGCGCTCATCCGCATCTACAAAGTGCGCTTTATTCACTGGATCGCCGATTTCTATGTATCGTTCATCCGGGGAACGCCGCTGCTGCTGCATATTATGCTCATTTACTTCGGGCTGCCGATGCTGTTCGACTATTTGTCTGAGCTGTACGGCTGGGGCATCCGCTCCAAATCGATCCCGCTCATTACCTTTGTTCTCATTGCGTTCTCGCTGAACTCGGGCGCCTATATGTCTGAAGCGATCCGCTCCGGCATCTTGTCCGTATCTCACGGCCAGATGGAGGCGGCCTACTCCGTGGGCATGACCACGGCGCAAGGGCTAAGGCGTGTCATCATGCCGCAGGCATTGATGGCCAGCCTTCCGAATTTGCTTCACAAATTCATCGGGTTGCTGCATGGCTCTTCCTTGGCTTTTACCATCTCACTCGTCGAATTAAACGGGAAAGCGCATATCGTGGCGACAACCAACTTGAAATTTTTAGAAGCCTTCATCGCCGCCGCGCTCATTTATTGGGGATTGACTTTTATCGCGGAGAGAATTACGGCGTTTTTCGAGCATCGCTTAACTCGGTATAACCGGGGAGGCATCCAATGATCCTGTTGAACTTCTCCAGACATCGTGGGGATTCGGGAAGCATGAGGGATTGCGAAGCATCGACCATAGGTCTGATTAAGAGAGGAGACTCAAGAACTTGAGTATCACATATCGATTGGCAGTGGCGCAGGATGCTGAACACATCTTGCGGGTCATCAAAGGGGCTTATACATCGATTGAAAGGCTCGGCATAGCCTTCCGGGCTGTGCATGCAGACTTGGACATGGTGCTGGATAACATCATCCAGCAGTCCTGTTATGTCCTCGTTCAGGATGGGACCATCCTCGCCACATTATCGCTTCGTTCTAATTCAGAGGTAACTCCGCATCCATTCCTGTACTGGTTTGCCGTCGATCCGGCGTGGGGCGGCAAGGGGATCGGTTCTCTGCTGTTAACGTATGTGGAGGAAACTGTCGTGAGGGACGAACTGAAGGCATCCGCCGTCACACTAGCCACGTCTAGAAAGCACCCTTGGCTGCTCCCGATGTATGAGCGAAGAGGATATGAGCGCTTTTTCGAACGGGCGCTGGGCACAGATGACCAGCTAATCTTTCTCACCAAACCGTTGCCGCCGGTTCAAGCTGAAAGCAGGCAACGAGAAACCGAAGAAAGTTTATCCGGATCTAATCATCATTGAGCTTTCCTGCAGCGTCCTAGTAAGTTTCGATGACATGAAGCAAGCGACTATTGTGACACCAGCCATCTTCTATGAAGGAAGATGGCTGGTGTTATTTTTATTTACTCAACGAAAGAAGCACGGGTATTTTTGCAGTTGACTTTTCCCTTAGGGTAAGGTGCATAGTGGAATGGAACAAAGAATCGATGTTGCCCAGTAGCTAGTCCGTGTAACATGATACATGATGAAGAAAGGAGGAGACCTCTTGCTATCGATCGGAGAATTCTCAAAGATATGCGGAGTATCTACTAAAACGCTTCGATATTATGCAGAAATTGAATTAATTAATCCCGATGAGATTAATCCCGAGAACGGTTACCGGTATTATTCCATCAAGCAGCTCAAAAAAATGCTGCTGATCAGCCGGTTGAAGTCTTATCATTTTTCCCTGGACGAAATCAAAGACTTGCTGGACGCGGAAGAGGATCAATCCGAAGAGAGGTTAAGTATGGCCCTTGCCCGCAAAAGCAGGGAAATCCAGGAAAAAGCGAGTGCTTTAGAGTATACCCTCAAACAAATGAGTCATGATATGTTCCATTTACAAAAGGGCATACCCCTGATGTCCTACTTGGACGATATCGAAGTACAACTTGTTGAAACTCCGCCCATGAATATCCTTTCTATGCGGCAGATGCTAAGTAGGGATGACTATACTGCAGGCTATGGGAAGCATTTTAGCAGGCTGTATGAAAAAATTGCTGCTGAAAAGCTCACTTTGCTCGGAACGCCCATGACTATTTATCACAGCCCTGATTACAACCCTGCCGGTAATGATACAGAGTTTGCCCTTCCGATCAAAGAGGCTGTGCAGGGAACGAGAGATTTGCCTGGAGGGCTTTGTGCGAAGTCGGTATTCAAGGGCTCTTATTCCGAATTGACTTCGGTATATGCCAGGCTCAGGAAGTGGATAGAGGATGAACGATATGAATGGGTGCAAGCTCCCTATGAAGTATATGTAACCGATCCCCATGAAGCCGCTGATCCCGAGTCGTTAGTGACCGAGGTGTATTTTCCTGTCAAGAAAAAATAAGTAGCAAGGGAGCCAACAAATTGGTCTATAGAGAGGGATCGATCGTGCAAAGAAACGACTGGCCAACACCAGAATGGCAAGCCGCTGATCCGGCAGCCTTGAACATGGACGCTGAGAAGCTAGCGGCACTTGACCCTGTGATCACGTCCGAGTATAGCAATATGAACGGAATCGTGATTGTGCGAAATGGATATATCGCTTATGAAAGATACTATAAGGGTTATGGCCCGGACGATACGCATCATGTCGCTTCAGTAACGAAAAGCCTTCTGTCCGCCCTCATGGGAATTGCCATCGATGCCAAATTTATTCAAGGTGCAGATCAGAAGGTGCTGGATTTCTTCCCGGACTACGTGCCGGATGCTGCGGAGCCCCAGAAACGAGATATCACCCTGCGTCATCTTCTCACGATGACGGCTCCGTATCCATTTGAGAACTGGCAAGAACCGCTGGACAAGATGTGCATGCAGCCGAATTGGGTGACGTATACACTGGATATGCTGGGGCAACAGGGACGTATGGGAGAGTTTAAGTATTCCACCGCGGGAGCGCATTTGCTGTCAGCCATTATCACTCGCAGTACCGGGCAAAGCGCCCGTGAGTTTGCCAACGAACGCTTATTCAAACCCATCGGCATGAAGGAAATCCCGGATTATCCCATGACATCGTTCGGGTTTGATGATTTATTCGGGAAAAAGGTGAGAGGCTGGGTCGAAGACCCTAACCGCAACTCCACAGGAGGGTGGGGACTTACACTGAGACCCCGCGATATGGCACGTTTTGGCTGGCTTTATCTGAACCGTGGCATGTGGGACAATCAACAAGTGATTTCTAAAGCCTGGATCGACAAATCCACTACGATGACCCCTCACAAATATGGTTATTTATGGTGGCTATCCGAAGAGGACGGAGGCTTTGCCGCAGTAGGCGACGGCGGTCATATCATCTGCTGCCTGCCCGAGCAAGATCTGGTCGTAGCCATTGCCTCTGAATTTATCATGAACCCTCGGGACAGGTGGACACTGATCAAGGAGCATATCATTCCTGCTGTACTCGACTAAAAGTAAGCTAAAGCCCGCATAACACGCGGGCTTTTTTTATGATCCCATCCAGTTCATTTCTTTCCCTTGACTTAAAGTCAACTTTAAGATTTATGATAATCACAAGCCGGATCGCTTCTTCCGATGCGAATCGGACATCATATCTCAGGGAGGAAATAAGCTATGCATGTATTCGATAAGATTTATATAAATGGACAGTTTGTCAAACCGATAGGCTTAGAGGAGCTGGAGCTCATCAACCCTGCGAATAAGCAGGTAACCGGAAAAGTCGTGCTTGGAAACGTTGAAGATACGCAGCTTGCGATCGCCGCGGCGAAGTCCGCTTTCAAACATTTCTCCAAAACGACGGTTCAAGAGCGTGCCGATATGCTCCTGCGGCTCCACCAGTCCCTATTAAGCCGATTTGACCGGTTGACGGAAGCGACCGTCGAGGAATACGGCGCGCCGGTATCGGTAGCCAGGATGCTGACCCAAATCGCCGTGGATGCTTTTCTGCATACGAAGGAAGATCTGGAGTCGTATTCCTTTACACGAACAGCCGGCAAGGCCAAAGTACGGATGGAACCGATCGGTGTTGTCGGTGCGATTACGCCATGGAATGCGAATGCAACGCATCTGGCCAATAAAATTGCGCCGGCCCTGGCCGCTGGATGTACGCTGGTCGTGAAACCGAGCGAGCTCAGCGCGGCGCAAACGCAGCTATTCGCAGAAGCTATTCATGAAGCAGGTATCCCGGCAGGTGTGATTAATATCGTGAACGGCAAAGGCGAGGTTGTCGGCGAGGAGCTGACCCGTCATCCGGATGTCGGGGTTATGGCCTTTACAGGCTCGACCCAGGTAGGCAAACGAATCGCCGCAGGCGCAGCTGCGCAACTTAAGCGGATTACGCTTGAGCTAGGCGGCAAGTCTCCTACTGTTATTTTGGACGATGCCGACTTGTCCAAGGCCATTCCGCTGGCTGTGAGGGCCGGTTACATCAATAGCGGCCAAGCATGTCTGGCCGGTACACGGGTCATTGTCCCGGCATCTCGTCTGCAGGAAGTCAAGCAACTGATGGCCTCTGCCATCGAAGCTGTACAGGTCGGAGATCTGTGGGATGAGGCAACCCTGATCGGCCCGATGGCCAGCCAAAAGCAGTACGATACCGTCCAGCGCTATATCCGGCAGGCGCTTGAGGATGGAGCCGAGCTGGTAGCCGGCGGCCCAGGCAGCCCCGAAGGACTCCATACCGGCTACTTCGTGAAGCCCACGGTCTTCGCGAGCGTAACGAACGATATGACGATCGCAAGGGAAGAGGTTTTCGGACCGGTGCTAGCTATCCTTACCTACCAGACGGAAGAAGAAGCGATCGAAATCGCAAACGATACCCCTTACGGCCTGCAAGCCTTCGTTTTCTCGGGGAGTACGGAGCGTGGAAATCGGGTTGCCGAGCAAATCGTAGCAGGACGCATATCCGTCAATGGACTGCATGACGAGCCGAAAGCGCCGTTCGGCGGATTCAAGCAATCCGGCATCGGACGGGAGCACGGGACGTATGGCATCGAAGAGTATCTGGAGCCGAAGGCGATTCTAGGCCATTACGCGGTTCTTGCTTAAATCTAGCATGGAAAGGGAATGGAGAAATTGGCAACCAAGGAGCAACTGATTGGAGGCTATGAGGAACGATCAGGCTTCGTCGTTGTTTAAACTTTCTCAGCGATCAACGAATCATAATAGTCCAGTTTTTGCTTCAACAGCTCAAGAAGCTTGTTGTATTCTTGAATATGCTGCTCGACGTTCTCCTTTTGGTTAACGATAATTTGACGCCTTTCCGGTAGTGTCTCATCGCCGAGCAGGTTCAAATCATTGTAATGTCTGATGGCATCGACAGACATTCCCGTTGCCCGCATACAGCATATCATCTGAATTCTCAATAGATCGGTTTCGTTATAAAGCCGCCTTCCGTTTTCCAATCGGTGAACGGGAGGCAGCAAGCCTTCCTTTTCGTAGTACCGCAGGGTATGGGGCGCCAAGTTAAATTTTTCTGAAACATCCTTAATGGTGTATTCCATGTCTGATTCCTCCGCATGCTGATCATAGGTATGTCCGGTTACAGTGGTAAGTTTAACTTCAATATTCGAATGGCTAAAGAAGTTTATGGGGCTCGTGTTCCATAAGCTTCTTTAGCCATTGTATTTTCGCCGAGGCCCGGCAATCTAAGGACATTGTAACATGGGAGGTCGTAAGAGGGGAGAAGAGAGCTCCTGCATGCAAGCACTCCTTAACTTTAGGATCAGATATCTGGATTTGAGATACCATGCATCTTAATTATGTATTTTACATGATAATAAGGCCCGATGTATGATTAGCTTGCGGTCAACGCTGACGCATGAAGATCCGCTACAGCTTTAAGAAGAAAGGCGGGCGGATACATTCAAGCCAATTAACCTATTTATGGATAGGTAGATAAAGGGGAATGAACACAATGACTATTCAAGGTAAAGTGGCAGTGATTACAGGAGGAAGCAGTGGGATCGGAAAGGCAGTGGCTATTGAACTGGTGAAACGGGGAGCACAAGTAGTTATCAACGGTCGTCGTGAACAAGCGCTGGCTGAAGCTGCCAAGGAAATCGATCCCACTGGAGCGCATGTCGCTTATGTTGCCGGAGATATCTCAAATCCCCAAATAGCTGAGCGCCTGATCCAGGAAGGACTTTCCCGCTTTGGGCAGATTGACACCTTGGTGAACAATGCCGGTATTTTTGTAGCGAAGCCATTCACGGACTATTCGGAGGCCGAGTTTGAATCGGTGCTGTCCACGAATGTAGCGGGCTTCTTCCATGTTACGCAGCGTGCAGTGACAAAGATGCTGAAGGCAGGCTCCGGCCACATCGTTAACATCACAGCCAGCGGGGTCGCCGAGCAGCCCATCAAAGCTGTGCCATCTGTGCTGGCCGCATTGACCAAGGGAGGTTTGACGTCGGCTACGAAGTCGCTGGCGATTGAATATGCAGACAAAGGCATTCGCGTGAACGCCGTTGCGCCGGGAGTTATCAAGACCCCGATGCATCCGCCTGAAGCCCATGACTTTTTGAACAAATTGCACCCTATGGGCCGAATGGGTGAGGTTCAGGAGGTTGTCGACGCTATAGTGTATCTGGAATCCGCACCGTTCGTGACCGGAGAAATCCTTCATGTGGATGGCGGCCAAAGCGCGGGCCAGTGGTAAGCAGACCAGGTATGATTGGCGCGCATCTGGAGAGTGTGAACAGGTAACCCTAGCATAGATCGGGTAGTCTTTACCCAATCCCTGAGGGCAGAAGAGGAGGAACACGCTGATGCTGTACGAACTGCGGATTTATGATGTCCTTCCCGGCCGCATGCAGGCAATGCTGGATCGGTTCCGGGATGATACGATAAAAATATTTGCCAAGCATGGGATGAAAGTAACGAATTTCTGGGTGGATGCGGACCCCGCGAAAAATCGGCTGTACTATGTGCTTGAGCATCCGGATGCATCTGCACGAGAGCAGAACTTCCAGGCGTTTCTCGAGGATCAAGAATGGATCGATCTGAGGCAGAGAACTGAGCAAAGTGGTCCCATGTATGATAAAATCGAAATTATATATATGGAAAATGCCCCTTTTTTCCAATAAGCTTCTGACTCAGCAGGAAGGGTGAGCATTCTATGAAAATAACACTGCAAACCGCCTTGTGCGAACAACTTCAAATTCGTTATCCGATCTTTCTCGCCGGAATGGCAGGCGGACCCTCTACGCCTGAGCTTACGGCAGCCGTATCCGAGGCAGGCGGACTCGGCACCCTGGGTGCGGCCTACATGGAGCCGGAAGCCATCCGAGCGGCTGTACGCCGGATTAAAGAACGAACGGCCGCGCCTTTCGCAGTCAATCTCTTTGTGACGCAAGCCGGTGATGACAACACCCGGATTCATGAAGTTCAGAGCGAACTCAATAAGATGAGGCATCAGCTTGGTCTTCCCGACGCAGCGGGGAATGAAGTTCGTACTCCCCATTGGTTTGAAGAGCAATTTGCCGTGCTGCTCGAAGAGAAGGTACCCGTCATCAGCACAGCTTTCGGTGTATTACCGGCTGCTTTCATGCAAAGTGCAGCATCGTCTGGCATTAAAGTCGTATCCATGGTGACGACGGTACGAGAAGCTGTGCTTGCCCAGGAGATGGGCTGTGATGCCATAGTCGCTCAGGGTAGTGAAGCGGGCGGACATCGCAGTACATTTGCCTTAGATGATCATCCGATGGGGGCCAATATAGGCACGATGGCTCTTATCCCACAGATTGTGGATAAAGTAACGATTCCCGTTATCGCGGCGGGCGGAATTATGGACGGCCGCGGTCTTGCCGCTGCATTGATGCTGGGTGCCCAAGGCGTGCAGCTAGGTACGCGCTTCCTGACCGCCGTGGAATCCGGAACGAATCCCGCATACCGGGCAGCCCTGCTTGCTAGCAACGAAGAAAGCACGGTGCTCACCAAGGCATTCTCCGGAAGACCGGCTCGCGGCATCAAGAATACCTTTATCCGGCAATGGGAAGCAACCGGAGTAGCCCCGCTCGCATTCCCGACGCAAAACACCATAACTCGCGATATCCGGAATGCGGCAGGGGCGCGGCAGCAGGCGGAGTATTTATCCTTATGGGCAGGACAAGGTACCCGGATGCTGACAGCGGATCATACCGCCAAGCAGATTGTAGACGAAGTCATCCAGCAGGCCAAGGCATTAATCGATTAAGATCATGAGCTGAAATGGGTCCGCATCTCCGATAAGAAGGCTGACAACGCGGGTGTAATTAACGCATCCTTGCGCCTGATGAACACAGTGTTGACGATGGCATGCTTGCCGGGGATCTCATGACAGCGAATCCGGCCTTGCTGCTCCGCCTCAGTGATAATGCAACGCGGCAAGAGAGAAATGCCGAGGCCGGCGCCGACGCAGCCGATGATCGTTTCAATCGAGCCGAATTCCATCAGCTTGACGGGTAATATCCCTTCCTCCTGGAGCAGCTGATTTAATTTGGCCCGATACGAACAGCTGCTGTAAAAGACAAGAAACGTACGCAGCTTCACGTCCTGGATGGTATGGACGGGAGGATGGGAGACAGCGGTGACAAGCACCAGCTCCTCATCGATGACATGCTCTTGAATCACATCGGGATGCTCCACGGGCCCGCTGACGAAGGCCCCATTCAATTCATAATGTAACACGGCATGAAGATGCTGCTCAGTAGGGCCGGTGATGAGGGAGAAGTCGACCGCCGGATATTCGGTATGATATTGGGTTAATAGAGCTGGCAGACGAACGGCAGCGGTTGTTTCCAGAGAGCCGATATGAAGCGGCCCTGCGGGTACGGCGGAGTCTCCGACGGCTAGCCTGGCTTCCTGAATGACATGTAGGATCTTCTCCGCATAGGAAACGAGAATTTGCCCGGAAGGGGTCAGCGTAATCCCCCGATTATGACGATAAAAGAGCTGCGTCTGCAAATCCGCTTCCAGCTGCTGAATCTTATGCGTCACGTTGGATTGGGCGAAATTCAGTTTTTGCGCCGCTCTGGATAGACTGCCTTCTTGCGCTGTCGTAAAAAAAACTTTGAGCAATTGAATATCCATACGGACCCCCTGAATGTATAAGCCAGATATCTCATCTTTAGATATCTATTATCATTATTACACATTATGCGTGATAACAGAAGTCATTGTATCCGATTGTGCATAACTGTTCCCCAGCTTCCGCACGATACGTAAAGCTCGAGGTACGAATAAGACTGGAATTCCTTATTTCAAGGAAATCTGGTCTTTTTTAAAATTCTCTTGCACCTTACGTAACGTCACGTTTTATACTCAAGATACCGGTAGACAGCTAGCGCCAACAAAAGGAGTGGGTTATGCAGCAGCAGTGGAAAGTCGGGGAACTTGCCAAAATGACGGGCCTTACCGTCCGCACCCTGCGGTTTTACGATCAGATCGGCTTATTCTCGCCGTCCGGGCATTCCGTTACCGGTCATCGGTTATACAACGAAGCTGACATCAGACGACTGCACCAAATCTTGTCACTTAAGGATTTGGGATTATCGCTCGAAGACATTCAATCGGTGCTTAACGGGCACACGTATGCCCCAGCTGACATCGTGGCTATGCAGATTAAGCGGGTGCAGAAACAAATTCAAACCCAGCAGAGGCTGCTGGCCGAGCTCGAACGAGTCGCCGAAAAAATGAACGATGAGGAGCCGCTTTCCAACGAAGCGTTTATTTCACTGCTGGAGACGATGAAGCTGAGTCACGAAAAGTATATCATGGAACACCGGTTGAATTGGGAACGACGTTTCGATCAGCTTGGCGATGTGCTAAATGAAGACTTGATCTAAGCTTCCAATAGGGAGGAATACCTGATGAAACCAAGATTTACGACTCACTCTACATTCCGAATCGAGCGCAATTATCGCGCCACTGCGGAGCGCGTATTTGCTGCATGGTCCGACCGAAGCGCCAAGGCACGCTGGTTCCAGCCGGCCGAGGACTTTGACTTCCGCGTAGGCGGGAGAGAAATTAGCCGGGGCGGCCCCCCAGGCGGGCCTGTCTTTACCTTTGAAGCCCATTATCAGGAAATTGTGCCCCATGAACGTCTGGTCTACACGTACAGTCTGGATCAAGGAGACATCCGGATCTCCGTTTCCATCGCAACCATTGAATTCATACCGACCTCGGATGGGGTCAAGATGATCTTTACCGAGCAGGGAACGTTCTTCGACGGCCATGACATGCCGGAGCAGCGCGAGCTGGGGACACATGACATGCTGGACCTGCTCGGAAAATCTCTGGGGGAAAGCAACGCGGAGACGTTCGAGCTTATTTCTCGCCGGAAATTCGATGCCCCTATGGACGAAGTGTACCGGGCATGGACGGAACCGGAGCTGCTCGCTCAGTGGTGGGGACCTAACGGGTTCACGAATACATTCCACACTTTTGATGTAAGACCTGGAGGCGTTTGGGAATATACGATGCATGGCCCGGGTGGTGCCAATTATCCAAACCGCAGCGTGTTTCATGAAGTCACGTCTGAGCGTATCGTGCTACGGCACGAATCCAGCCCTCACTTTATGCTGACTGGCACGTTCGAGAGCGTTAGCGGCGGCACAGAGCTCACGTTCCGGCAGACATTCGAAAGCGGGAGCGACTATCACAAGCTCAAATCCATGTGCGAAGAAGCGAATGAACAAAACTTGGACAGGCTAGGAGCGCTATTGACTGCCCAGACGAAGAAAAGCTAATCAGCGAAGGACACAAGCCGAACAAGCGCCTCTCCGACATAACGGGAGGCGCTTGTTCGGCGTTGCCGGCTAGTTGACGATACGCGTGTACCGGCTCAGCGGTACTGGAAGGCCAAAGTGCTCGCGCAGCGTCGAGCCTTCGTATGACTGGCGGAAGAGGCCGCGCTCCTGGAGGAGCGGAACGACGAGATTCACGAAATCGTCCAGTCCTTCCGGCAGCGCCGGAGCCATGAGCATGAAGCCGTCCGCCGCTCCGCCGTGGAACCACCGCTCGAGCGTATCCGCGATCTTCTCAGGCGTACCTACCAGATGATCCCCGCTGAATGAGCCAATGATCAGGGAGTAGACCTCACGGAGCGTCGGGTTCTCTCTGGCGATGACGGGCTGATGCTTCTTGTAATCGGGATTGGCGGACTGAAGTGTATCAAGCCCGGCGTCGGAGGCCGTCGTGTGAGGCGTGAAGCGGCTGAAGTCAATTTCCTTGAAATAATCCGCCAGAAAGCCGAGTATGGTTTCGTCCGAGAGCAGCGCCTCCAGCTGTCTTTTCTTCGCCTGAGCTTCTTCCTCCGTCGCTCCGATGACAGGTGAGATTCCCTGCAGGATATAGACGTCATCCGGGTTCCGGCCGTAGGAGGCCACCTTGCGCTTGAACTCATCGTAGTAGGCCTTGGCGTCCTCCTCGTTAAACTTGATCGCGAATACCACCTCGGCCACGCGGGCTGACAACTGCTGGCCAGCATCCGAATTCCCGGCCTGGACGAGCAGGGGGTAGCCCTGCTCGGAGCGGGCTATATTCAGCGGGCCCTCAACTGCGAAGAAGTCGCCCCGATGCTGAAGGCGATGCAGCTTGCCCGGGTCGAAGAAACGTCCCGTTTCCTTCTCGAATACGAAGGCATCGTCCTCCCACGAATCCCAGAGACCGCGGACGACATCGACGAACTCCTCGCCCCGGCGGTACCGGTGCTCCAGCTCGTAGTGCGACTCAGCGCCGAAGTTGCGGGCGGTACTGCCGGAGAGATCCCGCGTCGTCACGATGTTCCAGCCCGCGCGGCCCCGGCTGATCCGATCGACAGATAGCAGCTGGCGTGCGAGGTTGAACGGCTCGGTGTAGGACGTGGACGCCGTCGCGACCAAGCCTATGCGAGAAGTCGCCCCGGCCAGGGCGGCGATCAGGGTCAGCGGCTCGAACCGGTTCAGGATGTTGGGGTGAGATCGCTCATTGATCGCCAGACTGTCTGCCAGGAACACCATGTCGAAGCAGCCGCGTTCCGCCGTCACGGCGAGCTCCCGATAATAATCGATGTCGATGCTGGCGCCTGGACTGGCCTGCGCGAGGCGCCAGGACGAAGCATGCATGCCGGTCCCGACAAGGTAGGCCGACAGCTTGATCTGCCGCTTGCGTGTCATGGTTACTCATCTCCTCAAGTGCCGCCGAACGCCCGTCAAAATGCAAAAAAGACACTTCCGACTAAGTCGAAAAAGTGTCTCCATTCATATGGTTGACAACGATATGATGTTGTTCCGGCACGGGCATCCGGCTACGTTCATTATGAGTGTCATGATACGGTGTAATTGAAGGGTTGTCAATCAATCAGGTCTATCAAGCGGCCCGCAAACGCAACAAATAACAATTGACGTATTGGAAAAACTGGATTATTATTCATCTTGCCGACATAAATCACATTTAACACATAGGAATTATTGCGTTTACCAGTCAACTGGGGATGCTGACTCTGTCATGGAGCAGTGTCCCCTTTGTTTGTTGAGACAGGAACGAGGAGGTTACAGCGAGATGTCTCGAGTGATCGTAGAGAAAAACGTGGCGGTGCCTATGCGGGACGGCGTCCGGCTGTTCGCCGATATCTACCGGCCAGCGAACGATGAGTCGCATCCTGTCTTGCTTCTCCGAACGCCATATAACAAGGAAGACGCGCAAACGATGAACTATGCTCACCCTAGCTGGTATGCCAGACAAGGATATGTGGTCATTGTTCAGGATACGCGCGGCAGATGGACGTCGGAGGGAGAGTTCGACCCTTATACGCATGAAGCGAAGGACGGCTACGACACGATCGAGTGGGCAGCCAAGCTTCCGTACGTCGTGCCCAAGGTCGGCATGTACGGATTCTCGTACTGCGGATCGGTGCAGTGGCAAGCCGCGGTTCTACAGCCCCCGCACCTGGTGTGCATCGCTCCAGGGATGATCGGATCCGATGCTTACCAAGGCAAAGCGTACCGCAACGGCGCCTTCTCGCTGGCGCTGCTGCAATCCTGGGTATTATTTGCGGCGCAAGATACGGCCATCCGTCGTGGCCGGTCTGATTGGATCGCGGAGCTCGGCTCTTATTACGCCAACATCCAGGCGTACTATAGAAGACTGCCGTTATCCGAGCCGCCGGAAGCCGTTAGGGAGCTGGCTCCCTATTACGAGCGATGGCTGGAGCATCCTGTCCGATCCGAGTACTGGCTGGGCCAATCGCTCCAGGAGAGCTACGGCTCCGTCGCTGTGCCCGCGCTGCATCTCGGCGGCTGGTATGACATCTTCGTAGACGGCACGATTGAAAACTTCGCCGGCGTTCGCGCACAGGGCGCCACGGCCATAGCGCGCGAGCATCAATACCTGGTGATCGAGCCTTGGTACCATATGCCCTGGTCCCGGTACGTTGGGGAGCTGGACTTCGGGCCCGAGGCCGCCAACCGGATCGATGAGCTGCAGCTGGCCTGGTTCGACCAGTGGCTGAAGGGGCAGGAGCCCGCTTCCGCACCGGCTCCGGCCCGCTACTTCCAGATGGGAAGCAACACCTGGCAGGAAGCACCCAACTGGCCGCCCCCAGGATCGACGCGGACAGCCTATTACCTGCATAGCTCCTCGCGGGCGAACTCGATCAACGGTGACGGGCAACTTTCCTTAACTGAGCCGCTGGACGAGCATCCCGACGTCTATGTCTATCATCCCTCCATTGCTGTACCAGCGCTGGGAGGACGATCAGGCGCCGTCCCCGATCTAACGCCGATGGGACCGCGCAATCAGCTTCCTATCGAGGTTCGAAACGATGTGCTGGTCTACACATCGGAGCCGCTCCAGGAGGAGCTGGAGCTCGCAGGGGAGATCGTGCTGGAGCTGTATGCGGCTACGACGGCGGAAGACACTGACTTCGTCGCCAAGCTAGTGGACGTTTACCCGGACGGGCGGGCCTACAATATCGCGGAGGGTATCCTCAGGGCCAGCTACCGTAACGGTCTGACGAAGCGGGAGGCCGTCCCGCCCGGCGAGGTGCTGCGCTACGAGCTGTCGCTCGGACCGACGGCGATCCAGCTCCAGCAGGGACACGCGATTCGGCTAGACCTTACAAGCTCGTTATTCCCGACCTTCGACCGTCATCCAAACCGGCTGATCGATCCAGGAAGGGCGACGGAGGCGGATTTCGTTACCGCGACGCAGACGGTTTACCATGACGAGCTCTATCCGTCTCGCCTGTGGCTGCCCACCATCCGTAATGAGGCGAAGGAGGGAAGAGGCGAGCCATGACGATTTCCTTCATCTGGTTCGATCTGGGCTACACCCTCGTCTATCAGGAACGCGAGGCGGTCTTCCAGCGCTTCCTGCTCGAGGAAGGTATCGAGCTTGACCTTGAACGGATCGAGCTGGCTTACCATCTCACGGACAAGCTGTTCATGCGGGAGTATCCGGGCGTCCTGGGCCGGGAACCGGGCACATTCTTTCCCTGGTACATGGGCGTGCTGAATCATTCCCTCGGCCTGCACTTCGACCTCAGCAGGCAGTGCATTCGGCTAAGAGAGCTGCAAGGACCGCGCGACCGCTCGTGGCAAGCCTTTCCTGAAGCTGTCTCCGTTTTGCGGGAGCTTAAGAGTCACAGTCTTGGCGTCGGATTGATCAGCAACTGGGATATCTCCGCCAGAGATGTACTCGCAAATACCGGGCTGCTTCCTCTGCTGGACCCGATTATCATCTCTTCAGAGGTCGGCATCGCCAAGCCGGACCCGGCAATCTTCGAGCTTGCGCTGGAGCGGGCTGGCGTCCCGCCCGAAGAGTGCCTATACGTCGGAGACAATTATTACGACGATGTCATAGGCAGCGAACGGGTGGGGATGAAGAGCTGCCTCATCAACCGTTTTGGGAGAGAAGGCATCCAAGAGATCGGAAGCGGGGCCATCCTCGCCTCCATCCAAGATTTGCAGGTACATCTAGGCACCTCACACACCGGCACTTACTCTAGTATGAGGAAAGGAAGATCTGGACGATGAAAAGAAAAGCGAATTCCAAGCTGTTTAACGGTCTGGTCGTAATGTTGTTAGTGTGGGTCCTGGCGGCTTGCGGGGGAGGGGGCAATGCGGGAGGAAATGCTGGAGGGAATGGGCCGTCCGGGGAAGCCAAGTCTGACACTGGCAGTCCGGCTTCGCCCCAGACTAGCTCAGGGGCGGCTGTGGAGAAGACGGGCGCCAAGTCGGACGGCGGCAAGGTCACCGTCTTGATTCTGCAGGATCTGGACTACCTGGACCCTCACCTGGCGGTGGCCGCAGGGACCAATGAAGTGCTGTTCAATATTTTCGAAGGGCTGCTGAAGCCCAATGAGAAGGGAGAGCTTCTCCCGGCTCTTGCTGCATCCTACACCGTATCGCCGGACGGTCTGACCTATACGTTCAAGCTTCGAGACGGCGTCAAGTTCCACAACGGGCAGGCGCTCACCTCCGCCGATGTCAAATATTCGTACAGCCGGCTGGCGGGCCTGGATACGGGCAAGCCCCTCCAAACCTCGTTCGATGGCGTCAAGTCGGTAGAGGCTCCCGATGCCTCTACCGTCGTGATTACGCTGAAGCAGAACAATTCCTCCTTCCTCACGGCACTTACGGCAACCGTGATCCCTAGCGGCTACCAGGACAGCAACAAGAATCCGGTTGGCACGGGGCCGTTCAAGTACAAGCAATATACACCAGGCCAGCAGCTGGTCGTCGAGAAATTTGCAGACTATTGGCAGAAGGGGATTCCTTCCCTCGATCAAGTGACATTTAAGATCATCACGGATTCGCAAGCGGGGCTTCTTGCCTTGAAGTCAGGCGAAGTAGATATCTATCCGCGGATCGGGACCGAGCAGCTTCAGGAAGTTGCCAAGGACTTCAATACGATCAGCACGCCTCAGAATCTCGTTCAGCTGGTGACCTTCAATATCACGCGGAAGCCGTTCAACGATGTGAAGGTGCGCCAGGCTCTCAATTACGCGATCAATAAGAAGGAGATCATCGACGGCGTCGCTCTGGGTAAAGGAACGATATTAGGCTCGAACCTCAGTCCCGTATTGGCTAAGTACTATCAAGCAGGGCTGGAGAATACGTACAAGACGGACTTGGAGAAAGCCAAGAGCCTGCTCAAGGAGGCCGGGTATCCGGATGGCTTCGAAACGACGCTATCGGTGCCTTCCAACTATAAATTCCACGTGGATACCGCCCAAGTCGTCGTTGCCCAATTGGAGCAAATTGGCGTGAAGGTGAAGATTGAGCCGGTCGAGTGGGCCGTATGGCTGGACCGGATTTATAAAGGGCGCAATTATGACACCACGATCATCGGTCTGGACGGCAAGCTCGATCCATTCCAGATTCTGAACAAGTATTTATCCGATTCGCCGAACAATTTCTTCAATTATAAGAACCCTGAGTACGACAGTACGCTTCGCGCAGCGGTAGTTGAGACGGACGATGCCAAGCGGATCGAGCTGTATAAGAAAGCACAGACCATCCTCACGCAGGATGCGGCTGCGATCTATATCATGGACCCGAATACCAACATTGCGCTGAACAAGAAGCTGGCCGGGTATAAAACATATCCGCTCTACGTGCAGGACCTGACCAGCGTTTACTTTACGAAGTAAGCAGCCGCATATGCCGGAGAATAGACCATGAATTATTATGTCAGACGAGTCTTCACGCTGCTGCTAACCGTCCTGTTCGTTCTGCTTCTAACGTTCGGCGTATTCCGGATCATCCCGGGTAATCCTGCACTCACGATTCTGGGCCTCGAGGCTACCGAGGCGCAAATCGAGCTGTTGTCAGCCAAGCTCGGAACCGATCAGCCGTTAGTTATTCAGCTGCTGGACTGGTTTCGAGGGGCGCTAACCTTGAACCTCGGCACATCGCTCCGATTTGACGAGCCGGTGTCCAGCCTGATCGCAGCCCGATTCCCCGTAACCTTGATGCTGGCCCTCGAGGCCGTAGCGATCATCGTAGTCGTGGCGATCCCGCTCGGGATCCTGGCTGCTAGACGCCGGGGCAGGCTGCCCGATCTCCTCGTCTCGATCAGCACCCAGCTAGGACTCGCGATCCCCTCCTTCTGGATGGGGATTCTGCTGATTCTGCTGTTCGGTCTGACGCTGCGCTGGGTGCCGGTGAGCAGTTATGTCCGATGGTCCGATAGTCCGCTCCTGGCGCTGCGATCAACGATACTTCCGGCTGTCGCTCTAGCTATCCCGCAGATCGCCATCGTCGTGCGCTACCTGCGGACGACGATGCTGGAGCAGCTCAGCCTCGAATATGTCAGAACAGCGAGAAGCAAGGGCCTTGCGGAAGGAATCGTGCTGTACGGCCACGTGCTTCGCAACGCACTCCTGCCGGTCGTGACCATCATCGGCATTCAGTTCGGCGAGCTGCTGGCCGGCAGTCTCGTCGTGGAGCAAGTGTTCACGATGCCAGGCTTCGGCAGCCTGCTGATCACGGCGATCGGCAACCGCGATTATCCGCTCGTTCAAGGCTTGGTGCTGCTGATCGCGTTCTTCGTGATCACGATCAATTTCCTGGTCGATCTGTCGTACCGGTGGCTTGACCCCAAGATCAAATATTAGTTAGGGAGCCCTTATGAAAAGAAGCGTAAATCTGACTCTGGGCATCACGCTCGTGGCGATACTCGCGACTCTGATGCTGCTCAGCTTGTTCTACACGCCGTATGAGCCCAATGCGATGCGTATCGCCGCACGTCTGCAGGCGCCGGGACCGGCACATCTGCTCGGCACCGACAACTTCGGGCGGGACGTGCTGAGCCGGGTGATGGTCGGCGCACAGACCGCCTTCCTCGTCGGAACTGCATCCGTGGCGGTCGGGGCGGCAGGCGGTCTGATCGTCGGTACTATCGCCGGGTATGCCGGCAAATGGGTGGACGAGCTGCTGATGCGGGCGACAGATGCACTGCTCGCTTTCCCGGGCATTCTGCTTGCCTTGCTGCTGGTCTCCGTGTTCAAGCCCAACCTGTATCAAACGATATTAGCGATCGGCATCCTGTTTATGCCGTCATTCGCGAGAGTCGTCCGCAGCGGCGTCTTACAGCATCGGGAGGCGGAATACGTCCGGGCGGTTCAGGGCTTCGGAGCAGGGCCGTTCAACATCCTGTTCGTCCAGATTCTTCCGAATATTGCTTCCTCGATCATTACCACGGCTGCACTCAGCTTCTCCACGGCGATTCTGATTGAAGCGGCGCTGAGCTACCTCGGACTCGGGGTGCAGCCACCGAATCCGAGCTGGGGCAGAATGCTGAACGAATCACAAACTTACTTGGCCAAAGCACCCTGGTTCACATTGGCCCCCGGCGCGCTCATCACGATCACCGTTCTCGGGTTCAATCTGCTGAGCGACGGCATCCGGGATGCGCGCGACCGGAGGGGATGAGAGGTGACATCGATGAAGGAACTCAGAAGACCGTCTACCATGCCCGTGCTGGAGATCCGCGAACTCCGCCTGGAGCTTCAGAACGGGCGCAAGCGGGCACTGCCGGTCGTGGAAGACGTCTCGCTTCAAGTGAATGATGGCGAGATCGTCGGCATCGTGGGGGAATCCGGTTGCGGCAAGAGCATCTTATCCTTGTCTGTGCTGGGGCTGCTGCCGCCCGCGATCCGCGTGGCGGGGGGAGAGATCTACAACAAGGCCGGGCAGGCGTTGAACCGGCTAGGCGCCCCTGACATCCGGCGCATCCGGGGCAAGGAGATCGCCATGATCTTCCAGGACCCGATGAGCTCGCTCAATCCGAGCCTGACCGTGGGCCGCCAGGTCGCCGAGGCGATTCGCCTGCACGAGGGCTGCTCACGCCGTGAAGCCGAGGAACGGACCGTGGCTATGTTCCGCAAAGTAGGGCTGCCGAGGCCGGAGTCGCTGCTGAACGAGTATCCGCATCGGCTCTCGGGCGGCATGCGGCAGCGGGTTATGATCGCCATGGCGGTCTCCTGCCGGCCGCAGCTGCTGATCGCCGACGAGCCAACGACGGCGCTGGACGTCACCATTCAGGCGCAAATTCTCGCGCTGATGCGGAAGCTGAGGGATGAGGATGGAACTTCCATTCTCCTCATCTCGCATGACCTCGGCCTGATCTCGGGCATCTGTGACCGTGTGCTGGTAATGTACGCTGGCAGGATCGTAGAGCAGGGGCCGGCCGCCGAAGTGCTCCGGCGGCCTAGCCATCCTTATACGTCGGGTCTGCTTGCGTCTATTCCGCTGCCTTCCAAGAAGGGAAGCAAGCTCACGCCGATCACGGGTCATGTGCCCGCTCTTCATGAGCGGGGGGATGGCTGCCTGTTCGCTTCACGCTGCGATTATGCGACGGAGCACTGCAGGCGCGAGGCGCCTGCTTTTTGGAGCGCTGGGGTAGGGCATTACGCGGCCTGCCATCTGTTGGCTCAAGAGGAAGGAGGGAAGGTCTATGCTGGAAGCTGAGCGGGATGGGGAGCGCAGGCAAGAGACGCTGCTGGAGCTTCGCGATATCCGGAAAAGCTACACTCAGCGGCGTTGGCCAGCTCCGGCCGAGACGCTGCATGCCGTGGGCGGCGTCTCCCTCGATATCCAGAGGGGAGAGACGCTGGGCGTCGTTGGCGAGAGCGGCTGCGGCAAATCAACGCTTGGCCAGATGGCCTCGCTGATGCTGCAGCCTTCCGCAGGAAGCATCAAGTTTAAAGGCACAGCCTTGGCCGTAGACCGCGACGGTGCTCGGGGACCCGCCAGATCGCAGATCCAGTATGTGTTCCAGGACCCTTACGCTTCGCTGAATCCGAGATTCACGATCGGCCGCCTCCTGGAGGAGCCGCTGGCTATTCAACGCAAGGGCACTCGTGAAGAACGAAGACGGCTTGCGGAGCATATGCTGGAGAGGATTGGACTCCAGGCCTCTTATGCGAAGCGGTATCCGCATGAGCTGAGCGGCGGCCAGCGGCAGCGTGTCGGGATTGCGAGGGCGCTTATGCTGCGCCCGGAATTCCTAGTGCTGGACGAGCCAGTCTCCGCGCTGGACGTCTCGGTTCAGGCCCAGATCCTGAATCTCTTGAAGGAGCTCCAGGAAGAGCTGTCCCTGACCTATCTCTTTATCTCGCACGACCTGAACGTCGTCCATTATATGAGTGATCGCGTTGCCGTCATGTATCTGGGGCGTATCGTGGAAATCGCCGAGGTCGACGCTTTGTACACCAAGCCCCTGCATCCATACACGCAGGCGCTCGTCGCCTCCATTCCGGCCGAACCGGGCTCTGTGCCCGTAGCGGCGGCGGTTATCGAAGGCGAGCTGCCGGACCCTCGCCATCTTCCCCAGGGCTGCGCGTTCCGGTCACGCTGCCTGCACGCCCATGAACGATGCGGACAGCAGCCGGGTCTCGTTGAGGTTAGCTCTGGCCGACAGGTTGCTTGCCATCTGTGGAGTTGACGAATACCGAATCCACCGTGGACGCCGGATAATGCGCTACCGCAGATCGAGGATGCGCTTGAACAGCAGGACGAGCTTCAGCTTCAGCAGATGCGGATACGATTTGAAGTCGACCTGCAGTAGCTCGCCGATCTTCTCAAGCCGATAAGCCGCGGTGTTGCGGTGAATAAACAGCTGCTTGGCGGTTTCGTTGATTTGACCGTTATGCTCAATATACAGCTCCAGGGTACGGAGCAGCTCTTGAGCCGAATCGGGCGCTTTGTCGATTAGCGGGGACAAGGTCATATCGACGAATCTCCGCATTTTTTCCTTCGGCACCGATTCGAAAATATAAGCCATTTCTACCGCGCCGAATTCGACGACGAACGGTTGGACGCGCAGCCTCTCCGCCGTTTCTTTCGCATCCAAACATTCCTGGTACGCTTTGCCCAGATGCTCGGGCTTATGCTTGACTTGACTTACCGTGATGCGAAGACTTTCATCCGACTCCGCTGCGATATCCGTAAAGATTCGGGTCAGCAGATTGGCCAGCTTGCCGCCGTCCGTATGCGCTCCGGAAGGGTAGATGGACAACATGGCGCCTTCAATCGGAACATGCAGTTGGGACAAGTCCTTCAGCAGCGGATGGTACTGCAGCTCCTGCCGGATCGTTCGGAATATTCGCTCCTGCTTGGTCCGGTCTGCCTCCGACAAGGAGGTCAGCACGCCATAGTACGGGGAGGTACCGAACGGAATGCTCAGCCTCACGGCGCATTCGAGCAGAGTTTCGATCGAAACTTGCTGCTTCAAGTAATTTTTCAGCAGGGAGGCGAACTCGTTCTGAGTCGACTGTTCCATATGCTCACGTTCAAGCGTGTTCAAATGATGCGAAATGATTTCAGCGGCTTGATGGAACAGCCCTTCTTCCTCTTTGAGCGGTATGCCCCCGCGGGTATGAAAGGCGGCGTAGCCCAAGCCCTCGTCACCTGCTGCAGCGCTTTTCAGCGGAATGCACAGCAGTTTGTCGCCGCCTTCGGTACGAATGGAAGGAATAATCCGTTTATTCGGACGGTTTTGTAGGAGCGCCAGATCCCCGCCCTCAAGATTACTGAACAATATTTGCCCTCGTAAGCCAACGACAGCGAGGGGGGATTCCAGAATGCCTCCGATCCTCTTGAACATTTCGCCGGTTCCGTCCGGCGCAAGGGCGAAGCGAATCAATTCTTTTTGCTTCTCGAGCACACCGTGCAGCATGCGGGTGCTTTTTTGCAGTTCGGCATTGAAAAGGCCTCTCATTTGATCGGAGAAGGTAAAGGGGAACGGCAGCTCGATCAGAGGAAACCCTATTCGGTCCGCCTCAGCCAGCATGTCTTCGGGAACGCTGGACCAGAATCGGCCGAGCTTAATACCGAGACCCGCAGCTCCTTTCTCCGCCAGTTTTCTCAACAGCTTGATCCCTTCGGTTGGCTCGTCCTTCATCAGGTAGGCCGTGGTAAATAAAATGTCCCCCTCGCGAACCCAATCCGAAATATCCGGTGCGTCCATCACATTGACGGATTTGACGATGCGATGGAGGCCTTTTCGTCCGGCCGTCAGCTTTCCCTCCGATAGCGGATAGATGGTCAGTGCGTCTTCCACAGTGATATACATGCCGAATTTACCTCCTTATGCCGGTAATTGCCCCTAGCTGCGATCAAGGTTCATGGAGCAACGATCAAGAATTCCCCAGGAAAATTCCCCCATAGACGAAGGCAGCCACGATGACGAGCGTCGGATGAACTTTTCGGTGGAGCATGGCCCAGGCGGCAATCCCGGCGATGCCAGCAAATTGGAGCATGCCGATGGAAAGCACGGAGTCTCGGGTGCTTTGCCAAGTGACCTGCAGCATCATCACGGCGATGACAGGTTGGACGAGCAGTGTCATTCCTTTCACGACCGGAGATTGGCGGTGTGCGTTTAATAGGTTAAGCAGCACGATCAACGCTATGGCCGACGGAACGACCGTGGCGCCTACAGCGATGAGAACGCCGATCCAACCCGAGAGGTCGTAACCGACAAATGCGGCGATCTTTGTCGCAATCGGTCCCGGCAGCGAGTTGCCGAGCGCCAGCATGTTGGAAAATGCGGAGCCGCTTAACCAGTGGTGATGGTTCACAATCTCGTTATACAGAAGAGGAATGGAGGCCGGACCGCCGCCATATCCGAACACATTGGCGAGGAAAAATCCGATCAACAGCTGCAGCTCATCCACATCAAATGCCTCCTTTCCCAGCCCGGGCTTGCTTCCACTTGCCCACGAGCTTGAAGTGAACCGAGCCGTAAGCCAAGCAAGCGACAATCACGATCGCCGGGTGAAGCTTGACGAACTCAAGCAGGACCCATACGGCGATGCCTAAGCCGAGAGCGGCGTATCTCCCCATTCCCTTGACAGCCTTTTCCCCGAACTCATAAGCCATTTGCCCGAGCATAACCGCTACGACGGGTACGACGGCGGCGATCATCCCTTTAATGACAGGGGAAGAGCTGAAGAAATTGATAAATTCATATAAGGCGATCATAGCGATGCAGGTAGGGGCAATATGGGCTACTACGCCAACGACCGCACCTGCCGAACCTTTGATCCGATATCCCAAATACGCGGCAAGCTTCGTCGCGATCGGTCCGGGTAACGCGTTGGCGATCGCCAGTACTTCGCCAAATTCCTCGTCATTCATCCAGCCGTACTTGGTGACAGCTTCGTAACGGATAAGAGGTACCGTGGCCGGACCGCCACCGTACCCTAATAGGCCCGTGCGAAGCATGGCCGCGCATAATTCCCCATAGGGTTTGATCATGATGTCCCACTCCCTTGTGCGCAATCTTAGTTAGTCGCATTCATAATGTTAGATAATCTAACTCAAATATGCGAAAATAGGTGGAATCAAGCACCTTTTTGTATAAATATATGACTAATCTCTGGTTTAGGCAATGCTTAGCTGCGATATTCAGAAAAATATTGCAAAAAAACGAATATTAATGTTAACTTATATAACAATTCGAAGGCGCAGGAGGTCGAGTATGGATGAAGAAAGCGGCAATCGGCACGAAAACAATGGTAACGAGTCCGCACTACCTTGCGACGACAGCGGGGGCGCGCGTGCTGGAAAAGGGAGGAAATGCCTTTGACGCGGCGATTGCCGTGAGCGCATGCTTGGCCGTTGTTTATCCGCATATGACAGGGCTTGGCGGAGACTCGTTCTGGCTATTGTACAGTGCGCAGGACGGAGCTGTGAGAGCTTATAACGGCAGCGGCCGTTCAGGTTACCGCGCGGATCTGAGCGCTTACGCGGGTGAAGCGGCGATTCCGTCTAGAGGCATACGGAGCATCGTGACCGTACCGGGTATGGTGGACAGCTGGGATGCGATCCTGCGTGAATACGGCAAGCTCACGCTTGCAGACGTTCTGGAGGCGGCCATTGGCTACGCATCAGAAGGATTTCCGCTCTCTCCCGATCAACATCAGAACACACGGTTGAAGCAAGACGTTCTGGCGAGCGATCCGGCAGCCTCTGCCATTTATTTGCCTGGGGGCCGGATTCCCGCAGCAGGGAGCCGTTTTCTGCAGAAGGATTTGGCCCGGACCTTGAGAGAAATCGCCTCCAAAGGACGGG
The DNA here is from genome assembly GCF_038070315.1 of Paenibacillus filicis. NCBI lineage: Bacteria > Bacillati > Bacillota > Bacilli > Caryophanales > Paenibacillaceae > Paenibacillus > Paenibacillus filicis. The sequence continues at coordinate 93,043 of NZ_JBBPCC010000007.1, forward strand.
ATTATTTCTACAAAGCCGAGCTAGGACAAAGGATGGGCGATTACCTTCAGGGGCAGGGAGGCATATTGACCGCGGATGACTTTGCGGAGCATACGGGAAATTGGGCAACCCCGCTCACGGGGAGCTACCGCGGGCTTCAGCTGGTTCAGCTTCCGCCCAATTCACAGGGGTTTACCGGTATAATGACCGCTCACATCCTGGAACATTTCGATTTCACAGGGATTCAGCATGGTTCTTACGAGTATTACCATCTGCTAGTGGAGGCGCTGAAGCTGTCGTTCCTCGACCGCAATGCATGGCTGACCGATCCGGATTTTGCCGACATTCCTGTCGGGCGCTTTCTGGATAAGCCATACGCGAAAAAGCTGGCGGCCCGCTTGAATATGAGCCGGGCGCTGCCGATGGAAGCGGAGCAGCTAGGCAGCGATACGGCTTATGCGGCAGTTGTCGATGCGGAAGGGAACGCCGTTTCGTTTATCCAAAGCCTGTATTTTGAGTTCGGCTCTGGGGTCGTGGTGCCAGGCACTGGGGTGCTGCTGCAAAATCGCGGTTCGTTCTTTTCGCTTGATCCTTCTCATGTGAATCGGCTTGCACCTCGAAAGAGGACATTCCACACCTTGATGCCGGCCATGGCCATGCTGGAAGACCGTCCTTATTTGTTGTATGGGACGCAAGGAGGGGAGGGGCAGCCACAAACGCAAACCGCCCTGCTGACGCGAGTCGTCGATTATGGGATGGACCCGCAGACAGCCATTAACGAACCGCGCTGGGTGTGGGGGAGAACGTGGGGAGAGGAAACCCGCGAGCTTAAGGTGGAGAGCCGAGTGGATGAGGCGGTGCTGGCTCAGCTCGCAGCCGCCGGCCATCTCGTACGCAAGGTCAGGGCATATGACGGGATTGTCGGTCATGCCCAGGCGATCTTGATCGACAGCCAGGGCTTCCGCATCGGCGGCTCGGATCCGCGCTGCGACGGAGCGTCCATCGGGTGGTAGGGCTTCCACCTTGATTACAACAATTGCACCTGATATTTGTGCGCCTTTACAAAAACAGGATCATCCGATTGTGGCGAAAAAGAAGTTTGTCATAGAATCTAACCTAATCGCTCCGTGCGATCTGAGAGGAGATGCAGTTATGAATTTCGGTGGAGTCGACATGATGCGGAAAGTACCCTGCGTGCTTAGAGACGGCGTTACGCTTTATGCGGATATTTACAGACCAGCTGGCGGGGGAGGCTATCCGGTACTGCTGATGAGACAGCCTTACGGGAGGAAGCTTGCTTCTACCGTGAGCCACGCACATCCGGTTTGGTATGCTTCTCAAGGATTCATGGTCGTGATCCAAGACGTTCGCGGCCGAGGGGATTCCGAAGGGGAGTTTTCACCATTCGCGCATGAAGCGGAGGACGGCTACGATACCGTAGAATGGGCCGCTTCGCTTCCGGGTTCCAACGGAAAAGTCGGCATGTATGGGTTTTCGTACCAGGGCGCGACCCAATGGGCGGCCGCTTCGCTGCATCCGCCGCACTTAACGGCGATTGCGCCGAGCATGACAGCTGCGAATTTGTATCCTGGCTGGATGTACGCATACGGAAGCTTCGATTTGCAAAGCTGCTTGCCCTGGGCTTACCAGCTGGCGAGAGATTCGGCCCGACGAGCCGGTGATGCAGAGGCCGAAGCGTTGTGCACGGAGGTTATGCTCAATCCGGCGCCTGCACTCCGGCAGCTGCCGCTTGATCAGGGACATCCGGTGTTGGACAAATATTTGCCCGCCTATTTCGATTGGCTAGCGCATCCGGAATACGATGAGTATTGGGCCAGATTCAACTGGCTGGATGCCTTTATGGAGAAACCGATACCTACGCTTCACATCGGAGGGTGGTACGATTTCCTGCTTCAGGGTACGCTGCAATCGTTTCAGACTCTATCAGCGCAGGAGCAGTCCCCGAAGCTGTTCCACCAGCTTCACATCGGGCCATGGACCCACATCCCCTGGGGGCGCAAGCCGGGCGGTATGGATCATGGACCGGACGCCGACGGCCAGATGCATCTGAGGCAGGCCGAATGGTTCCGTTACTGGCTGAAGGATGAAGGCGAGAGCGGTTTGTTCGAGGAAGCTCCTGTCCGGTACTTCGAGCCATGGAGCAAAACGTGGAAGCTCACGAAGAAGTTCCCTTTCCCGGGCATGGAGGAGCAAGACAGCCGCACACCGGTAAAACATTTGTATGTCTCCGGTTCGACCCTTCCTGCAAACGGCGCCTCCGGCGGCAGTGTGCTGACTGAATCCAAGGAAAACATCAGCCAATCTGCAGCGCCAGACGTTTTCGTATACGACGCCCGTCTTCCGATGTCCTTGGCCTCGGTGCTTCCGGCCGATCGAAGTGTTCAGCAGGACCGTTACGAAATTTTGGTATACACTGGCGATCCACTGGAGAAGGAAGTAGAAATACTGGGGACTCCGAGAGTGAAAGTGATGTGCCAAGCGATAGACGGACCCACCGATCTGGTCGCCGTTCTTTCAGTCGTGATGCCAAGCGGGGAGGCCAGATTCTTGTCGGTGGGAAGAGTGGAAGTCGGACGCGCACCCTCGACGAGCGGGGTTGGTGAACCCGAAGCGGCTGACATCTTGATGAGGCCGCTGAGCTTCCGCTGTCCGGTCGGTTCGGCGATCAGACTGGAGCTCACAGGCAGCGCGTACCCGCTGCTGCTTCGGCATCCGAACGGCATACCTTGGACAGAGGCGATGAAAGCAGGGGCGGGCGAGCTTGCCATGGCTGTCGTAGCCGTATCCAGCGTTCCAGGCGCAGAAACATGGATCGAATTGCCCCTAGCAGAAGCTTATACGGATATCAAAGGATAAGGAGACGCGCCTATGAAAACCGTGCTGAAAATCGTGAATGCCGCGCTGCCGCTTCAAGATGAACGTCAGTTGTACACGCTGGTTGCTGAGGACGGGGTTTGGCTGTCGGTTACCGAGCAGCCTTCTCCGACGTCATCGCCTGACTCTGTTTCGCTGGAGCAGTGGGATGGAGAAAGCGGTGACCCCGGGGCATTGCTTCTGCTCGACGCCGGAGGCAACGTTGTGCTTCCCGGATTCGTGGATGCGCATATGCATCTGGACAAGGCATTTTCTCTGCCGAAGGTCGGGAATGTATCCGGGACTTTGCAGGAAGCTGTGCTGAATTATTCGACGGCTGTCCCGTCGTTCACGAAGAGAGAGCTGAAAGCACGTATGATGCGGGCCGCTCTGCAGGCGATCTCATTCGGTACGACCGTGATGCGTACGCATCTTGATTTTCATGTGAAATACGGCAAGGATGTTGCGCTCCGAACGATCGAAGCGGCACTGGAGGTTAAGGAAGAGCTTGCCGCTTATGCGACCCTTCAGCTGTTCCCGATGCTGCCGTATCTCGATCTCACCTCGGATGCCCTTGAGCTGGCTGAGGAAGTGCTCAGGATGGGCGTGACAGGCTTAGGTGGTGCCCCGCACCTATCTCCGTTCCCTAATCCGGACATCGATCGGCTGTTTGCGTTGGCCGATAGGCTAGGATGTCCCATTGACCTGCATACAGACGAGAGCGACGACCCCTGCAAGAATACCGTGCTTCACATCGCGAGACGCACGATGGAGTACGGCTGGGCAGGTAGGGTGACCGTGGACCACTTGTGCTCACTCGCCGCTATGCCGGATGCCGATGCGGAAGCAGCCATTTCACTCATGGCGGAGGCAAAGCTCGGAGCGGTTACGCTGCCGGGGGCGAATCTTTACTTGCAAGGGCGGCATGACGGATTTCCGGCGCGGCGAGGGGTGACACGGGTGAAGGAGCTGCTCGCCGCTGGCATCCCTCTGGCGACAGCTTCGGATAACATTCATGACCCGTTTCATCCATTCGGCAGAGGGGATTTACTGCAGATCGGGCTGGTCACGGCGTACGCCGCCCATATGGGCAGTCCATCCGATATCCGCACCGTGCTGCGTATGATGACAACCCAAGCCGCGCAGGTTGCCGGTTTAGCGCGATACGGGATTGCTGCCGGGAATGCCGCGGACTTCGTCATCTTCGATGCGGCGGCGGTGGAGGAGCTATTTACCATGGTCCCGGAACGGCGTTGGGTGTGGAGCAAAGGGCTCTGCGTGAAGAAGCCCGGCGGCAAGCCGGAATGGAAGCAGCGGGTGCTGAAGGAACGCTGGGATGAGGCGTCGGAGCTTATAACGTTTCGCAGTGAATCTGCCGATGCAGTGAAATCATGATGACGGCCGTCCTTGCAACGTAAAGAATGGGAAGCTTGAAAAAAGGGGCACAGCTGTCGTTCAGCACTGAGAAGCCGCGGCCTCTCGGAACAACACTCGAACCTGTGGTAATGGCTAAGTAAGACGGCCGTTCCCGGGTTCTTTTTCTTTTATGTAATGTAATATTACATATAAAATCTTGTTTTTCGTAATTTCAACCAGTTTTAATACGTTTTCATTGTAATCATGCACATATATCTAACGTATACATTGTTAAAACTGAAATATACGTAATATAATATGACATATAGATTACGAGGAGGGATTGGAATGAGCGTGAATCTGGCAGTTGCACAAGACCTATCAGCAAGAAACGGTCGAATCGGCGCTTCCGAGCTTCTCGTCCATATGGATCAAGTAGGCAAGGTATATCCGAACGGTACCATAGCCGTCCAACAAGCCAATCTGCAGGCGGGTGAAGGGGAATTTCTTTGCTTCGTCGGACCGTCGGGCTGCGGCAAATCCACAATTTTCAATATGATTGCAGGATTGACCGATCAGACCTCCGGCGAGCTCTCCGTACTGGGGACGACGCCCAAGGAAGCCCGCAAGCAAAATGAAATCGCCTTTGTGTTTCAGGAGCACACCCTGCTGCCTTGGGCGAAATTGATCGATAACGTCACGATGCCGCTGACACTGCGCGGTGTGCCGAAGAAGCAGCGGATCGCCGAAGGTGAGCGGGTGCTGGAGCTAGTCGGCTTGAAGGACTACACGAAGGTGCTGCCCCGTCAATTGTCCGGCGGCATGAAGATGAGGGTATCGATTGCCAGGGCGTTGATCGCCAGGCCGAAGCTGCTGCTGATGGATGAGCCGTTCGGCGCTTTGGACGAGATTACCCGCCAGACCCTTCAGGATGAACTGCTTAACATCTGGCAGCAGGATCAAAAAATGACCGTGCTCTTCATTACCCATAATGTATTCGAAGCGGTATATCTGTCTACGAGAGTCGTCGTCATGACCCCGAGACCCGGTAAAATATCCGAGATCATCGATATTCCGATCCCGTTCCCGAGAACCGACGAGTTCCGGACGCTTCCGGAATTCAGCAGCTATGTGCGCCAAGTATCCGAGGTGCTCAAACACTAATGACGGCTGAGCCGTAAAGTGAGAAAGGGGAAATCAATATGGACAAGATGGTTGCCAGTGCTCTGTCGGATGCGGTCATGTCTCCCGCCGCCACACCGCCTATTGCTGCTGAACGGTCACACGGAAAGGATCGCCCTACGCGTTCGCGTAACGAAATGCTCGCGAAGCTGACCAACAAGGTGGTGCCCCCGCTTGCGGTGTTTATCCTCTTCGTAGGCCTATGGGAAATCGTGCTGAGGCTGACGGGGACGAAAGCCTATCTGCTGCCCAAGCCGTCCGATATCGTGATCGCCGCAGCGGCAAACGGGTCCAATTTGATTGCCTCAGTCAGCACGACGATCGTCGAGGCGGTGCTTGGATTTTTGGCCAGCGTCGTGCTGGGCGTAGCGTTCGCCATTCTGCTCGCATTGTCCAAAACGGTGGAGCGAAGCGTGTACCCTTATGCGATCATTCTGCAAACGATCCCGATCGTTGCAGTCGCCCCGATTATTGTCATCTGGTTCGGAGCGGGCATGAATGCGATCGTCGTCATTGCGTTTTTGATCGGCTTCTTCCCGATTTTGTCTAACACACTGATTGGCCTCAATTCCACGGAGCAAAACATGAAGAACTTGTTCTATCTCTACAACGCTACGAAGATGCAGACGATCTGGAGACTTCGCATCCCTGCGGCGCTGCCGTACATGCTGGCCGGACTCAAAATTTCTTGCTCGCTGTCGGTCGTCGGCGCAATCGTCGGTGAATACATCGCCGGCATCGGAGGTCTGCAGGGCGGTCTCGGTTACGCCATCACGGTAGCGTCGACCCGCTTGCAAACCGCCTACTTATTCGCCTGCGGATTATCCGCCGCACTGGTGGGCATCGTCTTCTTCCTGCTCATCAACGCCCTTTCCAACCGGCTGTTGCGTTCGTGGCACGATTCGGCAATGAACGGGTAAACACCCCCGCTAACTAGACTCATACAGACAAATAAGGGAGGCACCCCCCGATGACTAGACGCATACCGGTACTGACATTAATCGCTTTATCGCTCACAGGACTTCTATCGGCTTGTTCGTCTACAGCAACCTCCGGCTCTCATGCACCGGCCGGCGCTGTGCAATCGGCTCCTACTGACTCGAAACCGGCCGCTTCGGCATCCGGCGGGGCAAAGGAGCTGCAAAAAGCCCATCTCGTGGAAGGCTGGTATGCCAAAGGAGAGGACGGCGGTTATTTCTCCGCACTGCAGCAGGGCTATTACAAGGACGCGGGCATTGACATGACGATCCAGCCCGGTGGGCCTCAAGTCTCAGGACTGCAGCTCGTCGCATCCGGTAAGGCCGACTTCGGCATCTCTTATGCGGACGATATTTTGCGGGCCCGTGAGCAGGGCATCCCGGTCGTCGGGATTTTCGCCGGCTTCCAGTATACGCCCCAGGTGCTCGTATATCACAAGGAAGATAAGGTCAGCGGCTTCGAGGACTTAAAAGGGCGAACGATCTTCATGCAGCCCGGCGTGCTGTACTGGGAGTTTATCAAGCATAAATATCAGCTGAACGATGTCAAGGAGATGGCTTATACAGGGCAGCTGGTCAATTTTATTAACACGAAGGGTTCCCTGAACCAGGGGTATATCACCAATGAGCCCTATGCGCTCGGTCAGCAGGGAATTGACGTAAGCGTTCTGAAGGTCGCTGACTCCGGGTATGCCAACTACTGCGACGTGCTGTTTACGACGGAGGATTATTTGAAGAAGCATCCGGATATTGTCAAAGCCGTCGTTCAGGCAACCCAGAAGGGCTGGTCGCACTACCTGAACAACTATAAGGATGTCAATCCGTTCATCCAAACGTTCAATAAAGACATGACTGTGGAAGCGATGAACTACGAGGCCGAGCAGGAGAAGCCTTTCATTTTGACCGAGGAGACGAAGGCGAACGGCATCGGCCACATGACACTGGAGAGGTGGAACACGATTCAGGATCAGCTGCTGCAGATCGGCGGGCTGAAGGGGAAGCAGGATGTGACGAAGGCGTTCACAGCCGAATTTTTGACAAAGCCTTGACGATACGTAAGGAGTTGGGCCGCGATGCGACAGTTGGGTAACCATAAAAGCTATTGGAGGGTTTCGCGAGAGGCGGTCGACCTGCGCCGGGAGGCGCGTCCGCCGATGCCCGTGACGTTTGAGGCTCAGCCGCAGCAGCTTACGCTGGATTTGGAGCGGTGCGCGATAATCGTGATCGATATGCAGAACGATTTTTGTTCGCCTGGCGGATGGCTAGATTCCATCGGCGTCGATACTTCGGCGCTGCTCACTCCGGTGAAGCCTCTAAACCGGCTGCTGCCGATGATCCGCAGCAAAGGAGTGCCTGTCATATGGGTAAACTGGGGGAATCGCGAGGACCGGCTCAACCTGAGCCCATCCGTGCTTCATGTCTACGATCCCGACGGATCGGGAGCGGGCATCGGCAGTCCACTGCCGGGCAGCGGCTCCCGCGTCCTGGAGAAGAACAGCTGGGGAGCCGCCCTGATCGACGGCCTGACGGCTGAGCCGGGCGATATTCATGTCGATAAATTCCGGATGAGCGGGTTTTGGGATACGCCCTTGGACAGCATTCTGCGCAATCTCGGCGTACACACGCTGCTATTTACCGGAGTTAATCTCGATCAGTGCGTCATGCATACGCTTCAGGATGCCGTTTCTCTTGGCTACGATGCGGTGCTGCTTGAGGATTGCTGCGCGACGAGTTCTCCCTTATTTTGCAAGGACGCTGCTATTTACAATATCAAACAATGCTACGGCTTCGTCGCAAGCTCCGAGTCCCTATTGGACGCTTGGGCGGTAAACGCCGGAAAGGATGAAATTCAATGACAATAGAGGGTTTGGTTGTAGGCCATTTCGAGCAATGTCCCGTTCGTAAAATTTCAAGCTCCGATTCCAATAAGTTCGTCCTGCTGTGCGACGGTACGCAGGTGCCGTTCGTGTCGGTCGTGGAAATTTTCGACGTCGGCGGCCAGACGCCTCCGAACGAGCATTCGGAAGCGTACGAATATTTTTACGTGCTTGGTGGAGAAGGGGTGGCAACGGTAGGAAGCTCTGATGTAGCGATCCGAACCGGTTCGTATTTTATCGTCCCTCCAGGACACAATCATCAAGTCCGCAATACAGGCACCGGCCGGCTGTATGTCTTGACGACGATGGTGCCGGATGAGAGCTTCTCCGAATTGATCAAGTCGGGGCCGGAGTCGTCTCTTGACGAGGAGGACTTGAAGGTATTGAGAGGGGTTCACTCCGCTAATAAGCCTTCAACGGTGTAGAGGACGGGGTGGACGCTATGGAGGACGAATGGAAGGCTTATATTAAGGAGAACTTGATCATCGAACCGACAGGCAGCGGCCCGCTGCAAGGCTTGCACTTCGCAGCCAAAGATGTGTTCGCTATGGCCGGACATACGAATGCGGCGGGTAATCCGGATTGGTTTCGCACTCATCATCCTGCAGCAAGGCACGCCGAAGTGGTCCGGCGGCTGCTCGGGAGCGGGGCCCAGCTCAATGGGATGACACACACCGATGAACTGATGTTTAGTTTAAACGGTGAAAATGCCCACTATGGCACTCCCGTCAATCCGAAGGCGCCCGGCCGCATTCCCGGCGGCTCCTCCAGCGGCTCTGCCGTTGCAGTGGCGGCGGGGCTTGCCGACTTCGCGCTTGGCACGGATACCGGAGGTTCAGTCCGCATCCCGTCTTCGTATTGCGGGATCTACGGCATACGGCCGACGCACGGCCTTGTGCCCATGGATGGTGTCATCCCACTTGCAGACAGCTTCGATACGGTCGGTTGGATGGCACGTGATGCAGCTATGCTGCTGCAGGTGGGGAAGTCGCTGGTGCCGGATTGTCCGGAAAGCGGCGAGTTCCAGCGCTTGCTGTTCGCGCAGGAGGCTTGGGAAGCCGCTGAACAGAGCTGCTTGCAGGTGCTGTCCGGCAGTGTGAAGCTCTTGGAAAGTGTGATGCCAAGCACGTGGGTTTCTATGGCTCCGAATGGGCTCGCCGAGTGGGTGGACACGTTCCGTACGATACAAGGCTATGAAATTTGGTCCAACCACGGGGAATGGATTACGCGCCACCAGCCGCAGTTCGGCCCGGGCATCAAGGAACGGTTCGAATGGACGAGCACGCTGCGGAGCGAAGATTATGAGCGTCAAAGCATCGTTCGGAAGCAGATACAGACTTCACTTACAGGGCTGCTAATGGACGACGGCTTGCTCGTCATTCCGACAGCCCCTTGCCCAGCGCCGGAAATCGGCCTTGAGGGAGAGCTTATGGAGCGGACTCGGTCCAAAGTCATGCAGCTTTCCTGCATAGCAGGCCTCAGCGGATTGCCGCAGGTAACGGTTCCCTTTACGGATATGGACGGTCGTCCGGTAGGTCTTTCGTTCATCGCCGGACCACGCAGCGATTTGCGGCTGCTTCGTTTCGTCAGGGATGTCGTGGCTGTGCTGCTCGCGCCGCTCGAAGCCGTTCGCCCATGAGGCAGAACAAAGCATCATAGAAACGATCATAGAAAAGGAGCATGCTTATGTTTACGAGATATGAGGGGGCCGCTTGGGAGGAACGTTTCCTCCCCCGTCTAACGAGCAAGCAGGTGAGGGAGCTGCCGAAGGAGCGTGCACTCGTCATCCTGCCCGTGGGTGCGATCGAACAGCATGGCCCGCACTTGCCGGTCATGACCGATACCTTGATCGGAGAAGCGACGCTGACTCAGGCGTTTGAAAAAGTCGGCGGGCAGGAGCAAATCTGGCTGCTGCCTCCGATATCCTACGGCAAAAGCAATGAGCATCTCGGCCTGCCTGGGACGATCTCCATCTCAGCCGCTACGCTGCAAGGGCTCATTATGGACATCGCCTACAGCTTGCACCTTAGCGGCTTCCGTAAGCTGCTGCTGTTCAATACGCATGGGGGCAATGTCGATCTGCTCAATGTCGTCTCGCGGGAAATTCGCATCCAATATGGGATGACGGTGTTTTATTTGTCCCCGTCCAGCCTTGGGGGGGCGGAAGGTATTATCGCTCCGGAGGAGCTGGAATACGGCATCCACGGTGGAGATTATGAGACCTCTATCGTGAAGGCGATTAAGCCGGGATGGGTACAGGATGAGTTTCTTATTGCCGAGGTGCCAGATCTGGGCGGCATGAAGTTTTTGACGCTAGAGGGACGCATTCGCTTTGCGTGGCGCATGGAAGATATATCAGCCAGCGGCATATGCGGGGATGCGACTCAAGCGACCGCGGCCAAAGGCGAGATCATGCAGGAAAGAATTACCGATACGCTTGCGCTGGCGCTAGCCGAGCTTTGCTCCTTCGACGTGGAGCAAGTTAGGGGAGGCTTGAGCCCGCTGGAAGCGGAGGTTAAGCGATGAAGCTCGCGACAGTTAAGCTCGGCAGCTCCGAGGAAGCGGCGATCGTGACGAGGCAAGGCGTCGTTGCACTCCGAACCTTAAATCAAGCGCTGGACATGAGCTGGAGCACAGACCTTATGAGTCTTCTCGTTCTGGGGGAGCTGGACAGACTGAGTGCCTGGTATCGGGACGAGGGAGAAGAACGGCTGCTCGGGCTGGAAGCTCTTCCTCTGCGAGATGCTGTCTACGGTCCGCTATATCGGAACCCTCGAAAAATATGGGGGATCGGCGCTAATTATTCGGAGAAAGCCGGCGAGATGAAGGTTACTCCTCCAGATGCTGAGCCGATCTGCTTCATGAAGCCCGATACGAGCTTAATCGGTCCTGGTGACCTGATCAGGCTGCCGCAGGGGGCAGGGCGCATTACCGCAGAAGCCGAGCTTGGACTTGTGATCGGCAAGGCTTGTAAATCCATAAGCCCGGAGGAGGCCAGGGACGTTGTAGCGGGTCTGGTGCCTACGCTCGATATGACGGCGCAAGATATTCACGCGCGCAACCCCCGATTTCTCGGCCGCTCAAAATGCTTCGATACATTTTTCAGCTTCGGTCCGCATCTGGTCACACTGGACGAGGTGGAGGAGCTGGAGGCTCTGAAAGTGCAAACCGCGTTGAACGGCCAAGTGACTCACGAAGGCACGGTGTCGAGCATGATCTACAATCCATGGTTTATTGTATCTTATTTCTCACAGATGATGACACTTCTTCCCGGCGATATCATTATGACCGGAACTCCAGGTTCGATCGATATCCACGAAGGGGACGAAGCGGAGTGCCGAATCAGTGGCTTCGACGGCTTGATCAACCCGGTGCAGTTAGAAATTCCGTAAGTGATAGGACGCTATAACTATTCGAGAAAGAAGGTGCGGTGCATGTCACTGACATGGAGAGCAGGAGCGGAAGCGGATTTAGATGGCGTTTTGCTCTATACGGATGAGGAAACGCTGGAAAAGCTTTCGAAGGATTTTTACTGGTATTCCCCGGTACTCGATAAACGGCTGAAAGATAAGAAAGCCGATGCCGTCATCGCACCCAAGAACGAGCGGGAGGTCGAAGAAGTGCTGGCTTTCGCGTATCGGCACCGGATCCCGGTTACCGCGCGGGGGGCAGGTACGGGGAATTACGGCCAATCGATTCCGCTGCAAGGCGGCATCGTGCTCGATCTGAGCAGACTGGACCGGATTGTGGAGATCGGTGACGGCTATGCGCGTGTACAGTGCGGTGTGAAGCTGGGGGTTCTGGAGAAAACGGCGCGTGAGCAGGGGCAGGAGCTCCGGATTTATCCGAGCACGTATGCAAAGGCGACGGTAGGCGGGTTTGTGTCCGGCGGCTCCGGTGGAGTCGGCTCCATCACCTGGGGCAGCCTTTGGGACGGCAATGTGCTGTCGGCGGTCGTTTATTCGTTGGAGGAGCAACCGCAGCGGCTTGAGATTTCCGGCGAGGCGCTGGTGGATTACATTCACAATTACGGAACGACAGGCATTATGACCGAGGTTACGATTCCGCTCGCGGCGAAGACGGCTTGGACACAGGTTGTCGTTCAGTTTGACGAATTTGAGGGGGCGCTCCAGTTCGGCGAGGCACTATCCCTGGACGACTCCGTTCCCAAGAGGCTCGTCACTCCGATCGAATGGCCGCTGCCCTCATTCTTTAAGCCTCTTCAAAAGGTGCTGTCCCCGAATAAGCATGTGGTCTTCACCGAGGTCGCAGAAGGCTCGCTGACCCAATTATCGGAGATCGCTGCCTCCTTCAAGGGAGAGGTAGGCCATATCATCGGCCCGGAGATGTACCGTAAAACCATCGGCTTGTCCGACTTTACATGGAATCATACGACGTTGTGGGCACTGAAAGCGGACTCTGCGTACACGTATTTGCAGGCGGGGTTCGAACCGGGTCGTTATCTGGAACAGCTGCGAACGCTCAAGGCGATGTTCGGAGACGAGTTGCTGATGCACTTCGAATGGATTCGGAGCGGCGGACAGCTGCTGCCCAATGCGCTCCCCGTGGTGCGCTTCACGACGGAAGAGCGGCTGTACCATATCATCGCGACATGCCGCTCCATCGGCGTGGAAATCTACGATCCGCATACGTGGATGCTCGATAACGGCGGACGAGGCGCAGTCGTCAGCATGCAGCTTCGCAAACAAGCCAATGACCCGCTAAGTTTGCTGAATCCTGGCAAAATCGGATGACTTAGAGACAAACAACCAATCGGAGGGGACGTTCTTATGAAGCAGTTGAGCACATCTGTCGGAGCCATTAAAAAACGCCGCTTATTCTTATCGCTAGGTTTGGTCTTATCCATGGGATTTCTCGGTGCTTGTGGAAGTAAACTCGACGCACCTTCGTCGAATGCTTCCAGCTCCCCTGCGGCAAGCTCCACACCGACGGCTTCGGCCCCTAAAACTTCCGTCAAAGCGACGCTGGTTCTTAACTGGTTCCCTCAGCCTGAGCATGGCGGCAACTTTACTGCACTGGCCAAAGGCTTCTACAAGGATGCCGGTCTCGACATGACCTTGACGCCTGGCGGTCCTTCGGTATCCTCCACCCAGATTGTCGCCTCAGGCAAAGCGGAATTCGGCATGGCGAACGGGGATGATATTTTAGTAGCCCGGCAGGAAGGCATTCCGATCGTGGCGATCGCCACGGCATTCCAGAAAAGCCCTCAGGCGTTGTTCTATCACAAGGAATCCGGGATTAAAGACTTTTCCGATTTGAATGGCCACAAGGTGTATGTCGGATCGACGGCTAGCTTCTGGGAGTTTATGAAAAACAAATATAAGCTGAGCAAGGCGCAAGAGATGAAATACACCGGGTCTCTTGTCAATTTTGTCAACGATCCGCAGGCTGTTACCCAAGGGTACGCGACATCCGAGACGTTCACCTTACAAAAGCAGGGGGTCAACTTCGGCATGCTGCTCAACGCGGATTCCGGCTATAACATCTATTCGAACGTCTACTTCACGACGGAGAAGATGATCGCCGAGCACCCGGACCAAGTCAAGGCGTTTGTTGAAGCAACCGTGAAGGGCTGGGACTATTACAAGGATCATTTTGATGAAATCAATCCTTCGATCCATGAGAAAAATCCGGACCTGAGCCTTGAGATGATGCAGTTCAGTGCGAAGCAATTAGGAGATTTCGCCTATAGCGGAGATGCAGCGACGAAGGGCACGGGCACGATGACCAAGGAGCGTTGGTCAGAAGTGCAGAAACAGCTGCTGGAAATGGGCGTCCTGAAGAAAAGCGAGCCGATCGAACGTGCGTTCACGACCCAGTTCTTGCCTGCCAAATAAAAAAGCTGAGCCTAAATGGCTGCCTGCGGATTTGAATTATACCGCAGGCAGCCATTGTTTTGTCGTCGTGTTCATGAGAAGAGGGAGAGGGGAATGACTCCATCAAGTCAGACTCCGGTTATTCACGTATCATTCACTTGTTACGTTTATGAACGCTGCTATATGTTATAGTAACGGATATCGATCTATACCATTTCCCAAGAATGAAAATGGACAAACCTATGGCTCTGGATTGGACACTTCTTCTTTAGATACAGAACCGAATTTAATTAAAGCTTACGGCGTTGACGGAACTCTTGGATATGTGAAATCTAAGGAATTACGAGGCGATATGCCTCGCACACCAGAGGAAGCACTGGCCCGTATGGCTTCAAACAGAGATCGGCTAATTCCGTTATACGATGTTGAGGGTCAGCATGAAATTGGGCAATTCAAGATCAGGGGCTCCTCTGGAAGTTGAAGGGAAGAGTTCAATGGAGCAACGGCAGCCTAGACTTTGACGGAGAAAAGTAGTATGAACACCTTATTACAGTTGTTCCGTGACAAAACCTTAATCATCGTCGCTCATCGGCTTCAATTTATCAAAGACATGGATCAAATCTTACTTGTAAAAGACGGCGAGATCATCGATGAGGGTGACTTCAACCATTTGATCCGTAACAGCGAATATTTCCAGGCATTATGGAATCAAGAGATTCGTCATTCCTCACGAGCATAGGTTGCATACGGCCAGGACTAGGTGGATAATTATGTATATCGCTCTACGGGCACTTTCAGTGGAGATAGCATACGAACCTCATTCTGCTAGACATAGGAGTAGATACGGCATTCATACTAGGATCTCCAACCAACTTCGGGCTGCCGGCTGCGTGTTCGCCGAGGATGAGGCGGAGCTGCTCATCTCTGCAGCACAGTCACGCTCGGAGCTTGAGGACATGGTAAGCCGGCGAATCGCCAGTTTGCCGCTCGAGCATATTGTCGGCTGGGCGGAATTCTGCGGCCTGCGGATCGCGGTGGACCCCGGCGTCTTTATCCCTCGCAGGCGTACCGAATTTCTGGTTCAGCAGGCTATCCGGCTGGCTGAGCCGTTGGCAAATCCCATCGTCGTTGATCTATGCTGCGGCTCGGGCGCAGTGGGTACCGCAATAGTCAGATGCCTGAGGCAGGCTGAATTGTACGCCGCAGATGTCGACCCCTCTGCGGTGCAATGTGCCCGCCGCAATATCGCCGCTAGCGGCCACGTATTCTTCCACGGGTGGGTGGGGGCTTACCCTAAGCCCCCGCCATATGGCTCGATTTGGATTCCTCTATCTGAACCGCGGCATGTGGGACCATAAGCAAGTCATTTCCCGTGCATGGATCGACGAATCCACAGCGATGACTCCTCATAAATACGGCTATCTATGGTGGCTGAACGAAGGGGACGGCGCCTTTGCCGCCATAGGCGATGGCGGTCATATCATTTGCTGCATGCCTGAGCAAGACATGATCGTAGTTATTTCATCGGCCTTCATGGTCAATCCCCGTGATCGGTGGAGCCTGATTAAGGAACGTATTCTCCCGGCTGTACTCGATTAGCACCATGCTAAGCCCGCCTTAAGGCGCGGGCTTTTTTTGTTGGCCGAATCTGTCCGGTTAGAATCTTCTCACCCGAAACCCATGCTCCTCCTATGATTAGGTCTCCAAAGAACGACGAATGGATTGGACACTCGAAGATAACGAACCATTTACCGAAGATTTTGGACCGTAAGGTTTGCTCCAGCAGCTAAAATAAAGCTATCAGACAGAGAAAGAGGAGAGACACTTATGGTCCGAATAGCTCGGCAGGTCTACCGATACCGCATCATGTATGCGCTCCTGCTCCCGGGGTTGCTGTATTTTGCAGTATTCAAGTACGTCCCCATGGTGTATATCACCGCCGCCTTCAAAAACTACAACGTGCTCAAGGGGCTTTGGGAAAGTCCATGGGTGGGATGGCAAAACTTCAAGCTCTTCTTCGAAGGGGTTTATTTCTACCAAATTATTGGAAATACGATTCTCATTTCGTTGTATAAACTGTTGTTTTCTTTCCCTGCTCCGATCATTTTGGCTTTGATGCTGAATAGCGTCACATCCAAGGGATTCAAGCGTACCATTCAAACCTTGACGTATTTGCCTCATTTTTTGTCATGGGTGATCATCTACGGCCTGCTGGTCGCCTTCCTCGCGCCCGGTACGGGCCTCATCAACCAATTGCTCACCGCCTTCCATCTGGATCGCATCTCCTTCCTCACTGAGCCTGGCTTGATTAGACCTCTTATCGTGGGAACAGATATTTGGCAGTCGGTCGGGTGGGGAGCCATTATTTACTTGGCGGCTTTAACGGGAATTGATCCGTCCCTGTACGAAGCGGCAACGGTCGACGGGGCGTCGCGCTGGAGACAGCTTTGGAGCGTCACGCTGCCGGGGATCCGCAACGTTATTGTGCTGATGCTAATCCTGCGTCTGAGCGCCATTCTCGATGTAGGCTTCGATCAAATTTATATGATGATGAATCCGCTGAATCAGGAAAAAGCCGATGTCATTGAAACCTGGGTATACCGGGTCGGACTGCAGGAGGGGCGGATCGGACTCGCGACGGCAGTCGGCTTGTTCAAGTCCGTCATCGGCTTCGTGCTCGTGCTCGGCGCTAACCGTCTGGCCAAAAGATTCGACGGACAAATTTGGTAGGAGGAAGCTCTATGAATCATCATCTGACCCGCAGCGAGCGCATCGCCCAAATCCTAAACTATATGCTGCTCGCCTTGTTCGCCATTACCTGCGTAATTCCGTTCATCTACGTCATTAGCGTTTCGGTCACCCCGATATCCGAGGTCATCAAACGTGACGGACTTGTCCTGATCCCTGCCAAGGTAACCTGGACTGCCTATCAGGAGATTATGAAGGGCGGCCGGTTAACGGACGCTTATCAGGCTACGTTGTTCCGGGTCGGGGTCGGTACGGCTCTCAATCTCTTCTTCACCCTCTTAACGGCGCTGCCCTTATCCCGCAAGTCGCTGCCCGGCCGAAGCGCCTTTCTGATGTTCATCGTCTTCACGATGCTGTTCAACGGGGGCATCATCCCGAGCTATTTGCTGGTGAAGGAGCTCGGTCTGCTCGACTCGCCGTGGGCTCTCATCATTCCCGGCCTCGTCAATGCCTTCTACTTGATGATCGTCAAAAGCTTCTTCGAGCAGCTGCCAGAAGCTATCGATGAAGCTGCAAGGATCGATGGAGCGGGGGAGATAGCCATTATGTTCCGTATCGTTCTGCCGCTTTCCGTGCCGATTATCGCCACCATCTCCTTATTTTACGCCGTGTGGCACTGGAACAGCTATTTCGATGCCTTATTATATATCAACGATACCTCGAAACAGCCTTTGCAGCTTTTCTTAAGACAAATCTTGCTGGCCTCCGTAGCGATCAGCGGAGATGCGGCTGAGGCCACCAATTCGGTGAATCCCATCTCGGTACAGATGGCTTCCGTTGTGGTGACGACGCTGCCGATTCTAGTCGTGTACCCGTTCATCCAGAAGCATTTCACCAAGGGTGTATTGCTCGGCTCGGTAAAGGGCTAGCGAGATCTTCATGATCATTATCTTGAGGAAACTCTTGATATAAACCTGTATAATAAACGAAGGGGAGAGGTTCATTCATGAGAAAAAAACAGGCACATGCTATGCTCGCGCTCGCAATCGTGCTGGGCATCACAGCCAACGGCTGCAGCAAGAGCGATCCGAAGCCGGAAGCAACCGGCAAGGAGGGGGGCGGGACCCCGACGGAAGCGCAGAAGAAGCTTAAGCTTAACTTTTACAACACGATCGGATACAGACAGACGACGCCGATGCCTTCTAGGGAAAACGATCCGATTCGCCAAATGATCGAGAAGGATAATAACATCGAGTTGGAAATGACGCTCGGGGGCGAGAATTGGAAAGACAAGCTGAACCTGCTCATTTCATCGAACCAAATTCCCGACATACTCACGTTCCCGGACCGTGCCAGCGCGATTAAATATTACGAGCAAGGGCTCGTCGCAGAGCTCGACGATGCGCTCAAAGAAGTGCCGGAGCTGACCAAGGCCTTCGATCCTTCCCGGCTAGAGCCTATGAAATATAAGGGCCATATGATCGGACTTCCAGGCTCTGAAGCGGTAGGTGGTGTAAACGGCTGGTGGATCAATGAGACTTGGCTGAAGAAGCTGAATCTGCAGGTCCCGACGAATCCGCAAGAGCTATTAACCGTTATGAAGGCGTTTACATTCAATGATCCGGACGGAAACGGCAAAAACGACACCTACGGATTCCTGGCCATGCTGCCGAAGGACGGCTCGCTCGGGTACGGCACCGGCGGCGGTCAAGGCTTCCAGCAAATCTTCTGGATGTTCGGGGTACAGCCTAACTTCGTTGATATCAGGGACGGTAAGGTCGTCGTGTACAACACAGACCCGAAAACCAAAGAAGCCTTGCAGTTCATTCAAGATATGATCCAAGCTAAGGTGGTAGATCCCGACTGGGTAACCATTGACGACAATTTGAAGCGGGATAATAAGATGTATCAGGGCAAGGTCGGCATCATGATCGCAGACTGGCGCCGTATGGAGCCGGCCGAACAAAAGAAGATGCAGGATGCTGGCGGAAGCGTGCCCGAGTGGAAGCAGATCCCTCCGCCGAAAGGTCCGTACGGCGACCAGATTCTCGATGTGAAGCCTTTCCAGCAAGCCATGATCGGGCTCTCCAAGGAAGCGCTTAAGGATACGGCCAAGACCAAGCCAGCGATGCAGTTCATTCAATATTTGTACACGAATCAGGATGCTTATCTGTATCTGGCTTACGGGCTGAAGGATAAAACCTTTAAGATCACAAACGGCCAGCCTGCCTTAATCGACAGGACGACCTACAATGAGAAGGAAGTGGAGTGGCGCTATAATTACGCCTTCGTCCGTAAAGCCAATGACAACGTATACTTCGACTTCAAGAATCCCCAGGTCACAGGGGCCAATCAGAAAATCAATACTAGCTATCTGAAGGACAATAACGTCAATCCTCGGGTATTCGACGACCCGAACGATCCGCTCGCGCAAGACCGCGTCAAATATGTCAATGAGATGATGCTCAAGTTCGTCACCGGCAAGGAGCCGCTCGGCAATTGGGATACGTACGTGAAGACCCTGCAGGATAAATTTAAGCTTAACGAAGCCGTCGCCCATTACACGAAACAGCTCCAAAGCGATGGCGTGCTGAGATAATCGTACCTAGAAGAGGAGATGCCGTTCTCCTCTTCTTCCGTCTGAGGATTCGGACGACACTAACCCTACAGGAGTGGACTGTATGCCGGGCAGGGCTCGAAGGCTGTTTCACACGATTTCGTTCCGATTATTCCTGGTATGCTTCATCTTTGTGCTGAGCTCGGAAGTGATTGTGAGCGCCCTGTCGTACCGGTACATTAAGAATGAAATTTCCTCCAGCCAGCTGGAACGGGCCAAGCAGCTTCTCTTGAAGGAGCAGCAGTATATGGACTTGTATGTGGCTCTTATTCACAACACGATGGCCTTATTATCTTCGTCATCCGAAACGTGGCGGGGCGATATGAGCGCAGCTCAAACGGGGCTTGAGGGAGTATATCGCACGCATTCGGAGATGCTGACGGATGTGTACTTTATCCGGGAAGACCTGTCCATCGTCGGAGGCAATCCCGTCACCAAGGTACTGAACGATCCGCTGCCAGCCCGCGAGGAACTGTACTGGTCGGCCTACAGCAATGCTTACGGCAGTATCTCGGTAAGCCGACCTTATCCATCGTTCTTCTCCGGCTGGACGGTGACGTTCACCAAAGCGTTAACGTTCGCCGGGGAGCCGATGGTCATTGCACTCGATCTCAATCTGACGGCTCTGCAGGAGCGAATGGACCGGATCAGTCACGGCAGCAATCTTCAGTTGGCCATTCTCGACGATCAGGGACACGTCATTGTCGAGCCTTCTGCAAGCGGACCGTTTCGGGTGAAGGACCACCGGCTTCTGTTCGATGAACGGGATAGCCTGGAGCTGATCCATCAGAAGGATGATGTGTTCCGGGAGCCGATGAACGGCATTCCCGTCACTGTGATGAAAGGCTTTATTCCTAGTACGAAGTGGATTGTGTTCGCCTTCTCGGACAATACCTCGCTGAAGAATTCCCTTCAACGGCTGGAATCCTTCTTCTTCGGGATACTGGCGGTAGGGATCCTCCTCAGTATGGTAACGGCTGCCATCGTGGCCCGGATGATTCGGAGACCGGTCTATGCCTTGATCCGTAAGATGAGTCAGGTAAGGCAGGGCGACCTGAATGTCACGATTCCGAAGATCAGGAGCGATGAATTCGGCGAGCTGACCGACACGTTCAACACGATGCTAGGGCGAATCCGTACGCTGCTCGACCATGTCAACCTCAGCGAGCGCAGGAAGAAGGAGCTCGAAATCCAGGTGCTGCAATCGCAGATCAATCCGCATTTTCTCTATAATACGTTAGGCTCCATCAGCAATGTGGTCGAGGCCGGCAGATACGAGGAAGTAGACAATTTGATCGGGGCGCTGATTGCCATTCTGGAATATGGCATTACGGACTTCTCCGACCGGGCTAGCCTGAGCGAGGAGCTGCGTAATGTAAGGGATTACTTGCATATTCAGAATATTCGCTACGATAGCGTGTTCGAGCTGATAGAAGAGATCGATCCCGACATGCTGTCGCATCCCGTACTCCGAATGGCACTTCAGCCGATCGTCGAGAACAGTATTTTTCACGGCTATAGCGGCGGTAGATTCGCAGGAGCAATTCGAATGACTGCGGTTCGAATGGAGGGGCAGCTCCTAATTGAGGTTACGGACGATGGGGTGGGGATGTCTGCCGAGAAGGTGTCGGCCCTGCTTTTGCCTATTCAGGAGAACGGCGATGAAGCGGGACGGCGCAAACGAATTGGCTTGTATAACATTCATCAGCGGATTCAGCTGAATTACGGAGAATGCTATGGCCTCAGCGTTTGGAGCGAGGAAAACAGGGGGACCCGGGTCACGCTGCGGTTTCCCGATCTGGGAGCCGGCGAGCGGAGCAGCCTAGCCACTTAAGGGGGACTGAACATGCGAGAAGTCATCACTTGCCTGATAGTCGACGACGAGCCGCCGATGGTGCGGCGGCTGCAGCGGATGTTCGAGCGTTGGGAGGAACAGCGCCTGCCGTATAGGCTGATCGGTACGGCCTATTCAGCCGATGAAGGAATGGAGCTGGCCTCCCGTCTGAAGCCAGACTTGATTGTGACCGATGTGGTCATGCCCGGCAAGAACGGCTTGGAGATGATCCGAGAGCTTCGAGTCAGCCATCCTCGCATTGAGTTTATCATCCTGAGCTCCTATTCGGACTTTGCCTACGCCAAGCAGGCGATCGCCATGGGGGTCTTCGAATATTTGGTCAAGGTCCCGCTTAGGGAGCAGGAGGTGCTGGCCGCTCTGGCCAAGGCGCGGGACAATGTGCTGGCTTGGGAGGAGAGAGACCGCCGGCTGCACAGCCTCAGCGGATCGGTGAAGGGCGATTCGCATCGGATGCGCAAGCAGTTGCTCGAGGAGCTGCTGCGAGGCGAACTGAGCGCCTCGGCGATGAAGCGAAGAAGCCAAGAGTATGCCCCAGACTTTCAGCCTAGCCAGTACGCCTGCTTTGTAGTGCGTCTTGACGATTATGCGGGCTTCTCCGCCGAGTATTCGCCTGCCGACCGTCATTCGCTCAAGTACGGCATGCTGAATATTATGGAGGAGGTTCTTCAGGCTTCGGGCGGATGTTTCGTATGCGAGATGTCCGCCGACACGTTGGTCGGCTTGTCCAAGCTTCAAGCAGCCGGAGAACACGGTGCCGATACCAAAGGGCTGGAGCTGGCCGAGGAGATTCTTGCCCATATGAAAGCTTTCCTGCGTCTATCCGTTTCCATCGGGGTGAGCCGCCGGCATCAGGGCTGGGAGCAGGCAGCGGCCGCTTATCGCCAAGCTTCGGCAGCGTTAGCGGATTCGTTTTACTTCAGCTTCGGCATGGTCGTAACGCCAAGCCGCCGTCTGGTCTACAGCGAAGCCGATACGCACGTCCTGTTCGAGCGGTTCGAAGGCCTGCTGGACCGAGTATCTACGGCTTCCGATCGAGACGAGCTGTCGTCGCTTCTGAAGCTATTACACACGTACCGCCTTCCCCCGGACAAGCTGATTCCCTATGTCGAGAGGTGGCTAGTCCGATTGCGGCGCAAGCTACTGCCGGCCGGTCATCAACTGGAAGATCCGCAGACCCCCGGACTCCAGAATTGCGCGCATCTGCATCAATTGACAGAACGACTCCGCTTGGAGTGGGAGCGGATCATGTCCCGAGCGACACCTGCGGGGCTGCGGCCGGATATGGCCAAAGCGATCTTGTACGTGGAGGAGCGTCTGCACGAATCGCTGTCGCTAAGCCATGTGGCCGATCATATTCACTTGAATCCGTCGTATGTCAGTGAGCTATTCAAGAAAGAGCTGGGAATCAACTTTACAGACTACGTGGCAAGGCGCCGGATCGAGCGAGCCATCGAGCTTCTGCGCAAAAGAGCGTACACGAATCAAGAGCTTGCCGAGGCCGTTGGCATTCCGAATGAGAAGTACTTTTGTACCCTCTTCAAAAAAATGACCGGAACGTCTCCACAAAAATATGAGACGAACCGCAGACGAGTCTAACGGAAAGCGAGAGGATTGGCAGTGGCTAGATCCCGATTTCAGCGACAAAGGCCACAGAAATATGAGTGGGGGGAAGATACATGCCTCATTTGGCATCCTTCCGAGGTGGCTACCCATTATGAGCACCCCTTGCAGTCCTTTTGTCAGTTCCGCAGAACCTTCGAGCTCCCCATGGAGGAAGGGGCTCTCGGAATGCTAACCATGTTCGCCGACTCCCGGTATATCGTATATGTCAACGGGATATACGCAGGCCGAGGCCCCTGCCGCAGCGACCCTCGATGGCAATATGTCGACGAGATCCCAGTCTCGAAGCTGCTTCGTCCAGGCCGCAACTGCATCGCCGTCATGGTGCTGTATTACGGCTACGGAACCGGACAATCGATCGATCGGATTCCCGCCCTGCTGGCAGAGCTGCGCGTGTCCGGGCCAGAGGGTGGGACGATTCGGATCGGGACGGACTCCACCTGGCTGTGCCGCAAAGCGGACGCCTACGATGCTGAGGCTCCCCGCGTGAACGGCTGCCAAGGGCCTATCGAAATTTACGACGCCCGGCTGGACACGGGGGACTGGCATCAGCCAGATGCGGCGGAGGAAGGCTGGGAGAATGCCCAGTCACGAGGCTTCCGGCTGTCGCCCTTCTGGAACTTCCTGCGAAGACCCATTCCGCTGCTGGAGGAGAAGGAGCTGGATGCACTGCGGGTCGTAAACCGCGGTATCGTTCCGATGCGTCCGGCATCCTCCGAGCGCATGCATCTAGATATCATCGAGGAAACGAAGGGGATCGGTCTGTCCGGGGCAAGCCCCTCGGATACGGTGAAGGACGTGTGGTCCGAATCGCCTTCATCTGCGGAAGCCGAAGTGCTGACCTACGATTTCGGCAGGATTGAGCCGGGCTATCTGCAGCTTGAGGTCACGGGAACCTCTGGAACGGTTATCGATGTGGTCTATGCCGAAGAACTGTGGGAAGGCAAGGCGCTGCTTAATCCGAATAATAATCGTTCCATCGACAGGTTTATCCTCTCGGAGGGCCGGCGGCGGCTGGAGGTAGGCTTCGGCTGGAAGGCTTGCCGCTACGTCCAGCTGCGGATTCGTCATGCTGATGCTCGCCCGGTTTGCGTGCATCGGGTAGGCTTGCGAACCCGCCGTTACCCAATGGCACAGCACGCGTCCTTCCGGTGCAGCGATCCGGCCCTGCAGCGAATCTGGGACATCTCCGAGCACACACTGCGCATCTGTATGCAGGATGCCTTCGTCGATTCGCCAAGCCGGGAGCAGCAGCAGTGGATGGGGGATGGGCGTTGGCAGGCGCTCTACCAGACGTATTACTCGGGAGACGGCAGGCTGCATCGCAAGCTGCTGGAGCAGGTCGGCCAATCGCAGGACTGGCAGGGCATGACAGCCCAGCGGTATCCGGACGGTCATCACAATTACCCGCCGATCCCGTCATTCTGCCTGCATTGGATCAGCTCCTTCGGCGAATACCTGGAGGCTTACGGCGATGACGGCTTGCTGGCCGAATGGTGGCCGAATATCATGCAGGCGCTTCGCTGGTTCTCCGGCTTCGAGAACGAAGCGGGGTTACTCGTGGATGTGCCGTATTGGGCATACGTGGATGCGGGTGAGGCTCCCCTGGGGAGATGGCCGGATGTCGAACGGGGAGGGATCGTAACGTCGCTCAACTTGCTTTATCTGGAAGCGATGCGCCAGGCGATCCTCTATGCCAGACAGGTGGGGGATCAGGAGGCCGATAACTACTACACTCGTGCCAGCGATCGGCTGGCGGACGGCATCAAGCAAGCTTTATGGCTGCCGGAGGTCGGCACCTATACGGAATGCTTGGTTAAGGGAGTCCCTAGCCCCCTGTACAGTGAATCAGCGAATGCTCTGGCTTTGGTCGTGTTACATAGAGCTGAAGACGAGCGAAGCCAGTCGATCTATAAGGCGGTGTTTTCGCCCGAAGCTGCAGGGTGCGCCATTGCAGCCAGTCCTTTCTTCATGCTGGTCGTGTACAGGGCGCTATGCAAGCTTGGCCGAGAGGAACGCATGCTGGAGCTGGTGCGTGAACGGTACGGCCCAATGGTGGAGGCCGGGGCTACGACCGTATGGGAGTGGTGGGGGTTGTTCTATCCGGATAAGCAGTCGGGGGAGGTTCAATTCAGCTCAGCATGCCATGCCTGGGGAAGTATGCCCGTGTATATGTTTTTGCAGTCGGTTCTGGGGGTGCGCTCCCTGAAGCCCGGACACCAGGTCGTCGAGATAGCCCCTCGTCTTCTAGGCGGGCTGGCCTGGGCAGAAGGCGCTATTCCGACGAAATGCGGCGTTCTGGCTGTTCGGGTGGAACGCGAAGCTGAGCTGGCGGGTGGTATTCGTCTGAACCTAACTGTGCCCAAAGGGGTGACGGTGTTGTCTGAAGGAGCTTCTTACGGCGCTGGTGAGCATGTCGTGCGGATGCAGGGATAGAAGAAAGGGAAATTAGATTTAAACATGAACACGGCGTCGGTCTAAAACTTATGTTCAAGTTTTAGTCTGGCGCTATTTTTAATGTCTAATGATTCATTCTATTTTGTACTGCCGGGTGATCTCAACCAATGGACCGATGCCGTTCGGCCAGCCCAGCCGATTGTCTTGGAGCGTTCGGCTGGGCGAAGGGATATACTCGGGTGCGCATCAATTCGAGATGCCCGACGCGTCAACTGTAGACGAGGTCCGTCAGAAGCCTGCGCTGGCGATCTGGGGAGAAGCGGATCGGACGCTCCATGCCGAGCATTTTCTACCGCTGTTCATGGAGTTGTTCCCAAGTGCTCCTGTCCACTGGCTTCCCGGCGTAGGTCATTACTGTCTCGAAGACGCACCGGACGAGATCGGACATCTCATCGCGGACTTCATCCAGGAGAACTAAGTGACTCATCCCGTTGGATACTCCAGATCACTTATGGTTCAAGAAAGAAGCAAAGAGAACGGCCAGCGCCGCGCTCTTTGCTTCTTGTTGTCTTTAATTCTCCGATACGAGAATGTTATCGAATACAGCAGTCTGGCCGACAGTACGCAGTCCGATGTACCCGCTGGTCAGGCTGGAATCCGTGACGCTGATCTTCTGCACTCCGTTCACATAGCCCTTAATCGAATTCCCCTTGAGCTCAAGTCGGAGCAGATTCCAACTACCTGGGTTAGCGGTGAAGTTCGCTTCCCCGATCTGGGTGAAGACTCCGGCCACTCTCTTGTAGAGCTGCAGCTTGTTCAGGTCATAGTTGATACGGTACAGGTAAAAGTCGGAAAAATCTGCGCTGGCCCGGGCCACGAGGCCGGAGGAAGCGTTCGCCGCAGGCTTGTCATACGCCTTGACAGCCGCTGTCAGGGAGAGATCCGTGTAGACCGCTCCGCCTCTGGTTTCAGCTACTCCAGTGCCCGTCTGCTTCAGCACCTTGCTAAGATCGTCGACGACCGACCAACTGCCGCTAAGAGCAGTCCAATTGCTGGAGCTGTTGTTTTGGAAGCCATCGCCGAAAGCCAGGGGTTCGAACATGACCGCATCGGCTCTGTAATGATTGGTGCCGTTGCCGGGTGCCGTCAGCTTCACATATTCCGTGCCGCCGCCGGAGAAGTAAGCGGTTGTCAGCAAGCGCCAGCCGTTCGCGATATTGGTCTGGTCGATGGGTTCGATCGTATCCGTGAGTCCGTTATGGAAGACGGTGTACTGGGCATTCGTCGCGGAGGAGAGGGAATACGGGTAACGCACGTATACATTGTAATACCCCGGCACGGGGATGACCGGTGTCCAGGTCGCCGTGCTTCCGGCGCTGTTGCTGTAGCGGGAGCTTCCGCCGTAGCTGCCTGCCAGTGAGCTCGTCGTCCAAGTTCCGCTCTCACTGTAACCAGGTCCGCCGTTGTCGACGATGGTGACGCTTGCTGACTTCACCGGACCTACCACGTTGGAATACGGAGAGTAGGCACCCGCTGGATTTTTGGCCCTGATCCTGTAATAGTAAAAGCTGCCAGCTGCAGCCGTCGTATCATCGAAGATCGGAACCGCGAAGGTGTGATGGCGCGGTGTGGTGACATCATCCTTCACACCGCTACTGACTGTAGCCCATGGACCCGCGGCACTGACGGCTCGTTCCACCTCATACAAGGCTGCGCTTGAGACTCCCTGCCAGGAGAGGGTATGGACCGAGTCGGATGGAAATAAGAGGGGGGCCGCTGGCGTCGGCCATGCAGGTACGGACAATCCTTTGTAGCCGTATGCGGAGCTACGCAAGGCATTGATAATAGCCGTTTCATAGGCCCAATCTCCGGAGGCGAAGCCGGGATAGCGGAGGTAGCTCCAGTTGCCGGGTGACGGGAAGTGCCAGCCCCCCATCTTGTGATGGAACATGGTGCCCCAGTACAGCGAGCCAACCGTGCCGTTCGATTGGACCATGGAGAGCAGCTGGCTAACCTCTGCACTAGAATAATTGCCGAATTCCCCGATAATCAGCGCTTTTTTGCCTGCGGTGGTGTTCCGCCATTCCGTTAGCTTGCTGACCAAGTCCCCTTCACCCTTATAGATGTGCGGATCAATGATGTCGATGTTGGCATCATTCAGCGAATTGGTCTTGATTCCTTGCGAAAACACGTAGTTTCCGTCTGCCAGCAGATGATTGGCATCCATGCTTTTGACGTGAGCCGCCATCTCTGTTACCCAGGCGTCGGTTGAGGGGAGCTCATTTCCTAACTGCCAGGCCAAAATGGCCTTGTCATTCTTGTACGGAACCCCGGTCAGCGTGTTAGTCCGGTTCAGCACGTAGCTGATGAAGTCCTTGAAGTCCTGCTTCACGGTCGGATCACTCCAGAAGCTGCCGGAGCTGAGCCCCCGGAAAGCCGCCCAGTCGGCCGTGCCGCCGATATAGGTATAGCTGTCCACGAAGGGCACGATCAGCCGGACATTGTATTGGTTGGCCAATTGCAAGATCTTGTCGAACAGCTTGAAGGCTCCCTCGTTGTAGACCCCGGGGCCCATGACGTGTCGGGGCGTTCCCTCCGGATCGGCCGCCATCTTCACTTCGAACGGATAGAGCCGCAACACGTCGATACCGGATTCTGCCGCCGAACGAATCGCATCCGTGATCTCGTCAGGATCCGTCCACGCCCGCAGCAGCAGCGGGGCGTTCGAGCCGGTGAAGCGGAAGGCAGCCGTTCCGTCCTTCAGCGTATCGCCGCTTCGTGTAATATAATTCGTAAAGCTGGCCGCAGCCGTTTCCGGAATCACAGCCGTGAAGCCGATGCCTCCGATAAGTACGGCGGTCATGGAAAGAGAGAGAAGCTTGCAGTATTTGTTCATGGGATGGACCTCCTGTCAAATTGTGAATATGGCGGATCCTTTCTGCTGTAGTGTTACTGCCATGAGCGGGTAGACTACCTGCGGTCACCAGCTTTTCGAGAAATAAATTAAAGCGGTTACAATAATGTTTGCTGCTCGTTGTCGAGAGCTTACTTCTTTATCGTAAACAATATCGTATGATGAAAACAGGCCTTCTCATTTACATTCCAGAGAAAAAAGCCGTAAAAAGTGCCTTGACAACTGCGTACATGCTTGATCCAGGCGTGCAGAAGCTAAGCGCAAGCATAAAGGTAACCGGCAGCTCTTGTCAGAATCCGGCATACTTTGCTGCCTGGGAGCACTGACATTCACTCCCTGCGTACCTCAAGCGTTTAGCTTCTAGGATTAAATGACTTGAGTATCATCGGTTTCAGCCTTATAATGGGGGTATCTTCCAACAAGAGGTGAAAAGGATGACCATCCGTACCGTTCGAGGTATTTAGTTTTCGAGCTGGGTAAAACGCGTACCAGCTATCAAGGGGTTTCTCTGCCCTTTGATCCAACGAAAACTAAGCTCGAACGGTCTCGATTGGCATTACTTATATGAAAAGCCAAAGGGACACCGGTTTCTGAGCGGGGATGAATGAGTGATTCATTCCTGTTTCAAGCTACCGACGTACCTTTGGCTTTTTTATTCATCTCTATGGAGGCAAACTCACATGCTGCACAAATGCTTGGCATTATTCAAATGGACGATCTTGTTATATATCCTTATGGGTTTTCTGCTTCAATGGTTGAACACGCTTGGGATCAAGGTATTTCAAGAGCTGTTAGACCAGGCGATTCAAGCCAAAGATTTCAGCGATGTAGTCTCGCATATCCTGTTATACGGCGCTTTGTTAGCAGGGGCAAGTCTACTCAATTACTTCATCGAATATCCCCGCACCTATTTATCCACCAGCATCTCGGAAAAGTTAAAAATCATGTCACTGTCCAAAGTGTCCAACATTGACTATGCCGCCTACCAAAATATCGGGACGGGAGAAATGATCAAGGTCATCGAAAATGGCGCTTCAGCCGGGAAGAGCATCATCCATTCCTTTTATCTGAGAGTGCTTCACGAATTATTGCCAACGATTCTCTTCAGTTTACTTTTCATTAGCTTTTATAACATCAAGATCATGTTCATCATGGCTGTGGGCTATGTGATCCTTTTCTTATTCAATCATTGGCTGCTCCGCGTCCTTTACCGAATCAAATCGTCTTTACTTGAAAGTCAGGAAAACATGTCCAAATACTCCATCCGCGGGTTTATGGAATTAGTCGTATTCAGGCTTAACAAGAGATACCGGACAGAGATGGAGCGGCTGCACAAGACAGCCGGCGACATCGTCAAGAAGAGTGTGCAGATTCGAATGATTCACGAATCTTTTTTCGCTATATTCGCTCTGCTAGTCAGTCTCATGAAGGTTGTCGTTTTGGTGTATGGGGTCCGTAGTGTGCTGTCAGGTGAATCCTCGATCGGCGTGATTGTGGCCTTGATTTTATTTATCGATCAGGTGTATACCCCTGTGGCCATATTTAATGTTCTTTACGTGGATTATAGGCTGAATCGGGTAACATTTGCCCGGCTTGAGGAGTTTGTGAACGCACCGGAGGATGTAAACCTGGATACGGGAAGAGAGCTCGAATCTATACAAGGACATATCGAGTTTAGAAACGTGACCTTCGATTACGGCAGCTCCAGGCTGTTGAGGCGTGTTTCTTTTACCGTGAAGCAGGGGAGCTCTGTGGCCATTGTCGGTTTAAGCGGGAGCGGGAAGTCCACGATTGTCAAGCTGATACTAGGACTGTTGAAGACGAAGTCTGGACAAATTCTGGTGGATGGCATCGATCTGGATGAGATCAAGCTGAACAGTTATTACGATCATGTTTCGTATATGTCTCAGGAAACGCCTGTCTTTGATAGTTCGATCCGCGGAAATATGGTCTTTGATCATCCGATGCCGGACGAGCAGATCTACAGCATATTGGAGAAGGTTCATCTGAAGGAGAAGGTGCTGAGCTATCCTCATCAGCTGGATACCATGGTTGGAGAGAGAGGCTTGAAATTATCGGGTGGTGAAAGGCAACGGCTAGCCTTCGGCAGAATCATAGCCCAGCAGAGGAGCATTGTAATCCTCGATGAGCCGGTCTCGGCCCTTGACAACGTGACGGAGAAACAGATCATGAACACCGTATTAGAGATGTTCCGTGACAAAACCTTAATCATCGTCGCTCATCGGCTTCAATTTATCAAAGACGTGGATCAGATCGTACTTGTGAAGGACGGGAAAGTCATGGAAGAAGGCAACTTCAACTATTTGATTCATAACAGCGGATATTTCCAGGCATTATGGAATAAAGAGATTCGTCATTCCTCAGCAACGGTTGCATATGGCCGGGATTAGGCGGATAATTAAATGGACCACTGACTTTTCTACTGTGATAGCATATGAACCACATTTTGCTAGACTTAGGAGTAGATACGGCCATTTACACGAAGATCACCAACCAACTTCGAGCTGCCGGCTGCGTATTCGCGGAGGATGAGGCCGAGCTGCTCATCTCCGCAGCAAGGTCGCGCTCCGAGCTCGATGACATGGTAACCCGGCGAGTCGCCGGTTTGCCGCTCGAGCATATTCTGGGCTGGGCGGAATTTTGCGGTCTGCGGATCAAGGTGGACCTCGGCGTCTTTATCCCGCGCAAGCGCACCGAATTTCTCGTTCAGCAGGCTATCCGGCTCGCGGAACCGTTCGCAAATCCTATCGTCGTTGATCTATGCTGTGGCTCTGGCGCAGTCGGCGCAGCCATAACCCGATGCCTGAAGCAGGCTAAACTGTACGCCGCAGATATCGACCCTGCCGCGGTGCGGTGTGCCCGCCGCAATATGGCTGACCACGGCCAGGTATTCGAGGGCGATCTGTTCGAGCCGCTGCCTGTTGCTCTTCAAGGCCGCGTCCATATGCTGGTCGCCAACACCCCTTATGTACCTACCGAAGCCATCGAGTTGATGCCTTCAGAAGCTCGCCTGCACGAGGCGAGGGTCGCTCTTGACGGTGGAGCGGACGGCCTTGACATCCAACGGCGGATTGCCGCAGAGGGGCACCGCTGGCTGGCACCGGGCGGCTACCTGCTGGTAGAAACAAGCGAGAGGCAGGCAGCGGAAACAGGTCGTATCTTCACTCAAAACAGGCTGACCGCTCAGACCGTCAGGCTCGATGAACTGGATGCCACCGTCGTCATCGGACACAAGCCTGCTTAATGAGGCATTAAAATCATGAACCTATCTGCCTAGAATAGTAAGCAGCTTCGTTAATCCTTAGGAGCCGCAGTATGCTGATATCTACATGTACAGTGGTCTAAAAGAGGATGGGGGATAGCAACCCCCTCTTACTTATTAAGAAACTCCTACTTAACCTACTGTTTGCTTATCCGATTAATTCAGTATTTGCATGCTTTCAATATGTTGTTTTGTTTCTTCTGTCCCTAAATGATGCAAGGTTCGATAAATTTCCGTTAAAACTATATCATAACCATCATTTGCTTCGTCATGATGATATGGGACGCTAGGAGAATGCACTCTTATGAAGGAATCGATATCAAAGTCCTCTTCTTCTTCAAACAATTCTTGAAGTTGTAATACCTGTTCGTCTGTTGCTTCAATTTCCAACTCATAGGCTGCATCACCTTGGTTTTGCATTATTGTTCTAGATTGTACTGATACATAATACTTTTTCTTTTCCATCATTTTACCTCCTTGGTTAAGAATAGTACATCCACAGAATTCCGCCTAAAATAAGAACTATAGGAAAAAGCACGTAAGCAATAATGATTGGATTAGCTATAAACGGATGTTTTGCTGTAGTGAGATTCATACTTTTATCTAGTTCTTTATTTTGTTGTTTTTTCATAATAACGAAGGTAATAATTAGAGAAAATACGCAAACGACCAAAGCAATACTAAGCAAAATTCCTAACATTTTTTAGACTCCTTTTATTTTTATTTGTATTTTTATTTTGTCAATTCAATTGAAATTTATGTAGTACATTCAAAATAATTTTCAATTGTATAAAAATGCAGTTGTTTTGAATTTTCCGTAAGCTTTACGGATTTAACCGCAACCCCAGCATGAAAAGTATCTATGTAGGGTATGGGAACGCAATTGGAATTTCTTCAGCAGCCCGGTGCGATATGCAGCATTTTCTTCTGCAGCTTCTCTTCCAATATCTCCGCGATTCCCAACAGGTCCCTCTAAAACAAACTTTCCCCTTGTAAAAGACAGCCTGCGTCCAAGCTACCGAAATTACGCGCAAATACTTAGGAGCCAAGAAACAAATACCTCTTTTTAGGTATGGAAGCATGGTACTATCGGCATTATTGTAAAACCTATGGCGAACAAGATACGACGGTTTAAAACGAAAGGCCGGGTGAGAGAATGGAGAATGCCCTTATAGCATTTATCAGCATTGTCGTTTTGGGGGGTGTAATCCTCTTTAAGATTTTGTGGGAAGGTTCGAATGTCAGTTTAACATTTATTAAATGGTATAGTGGTATTTTTCTAGTTGCCGCGCTGATCGTGGGAGGATACGCCTTCTTTTGGACTTAAAGCTAAAACGTTGTTAGAACGCTGCGCCTGGCAGATGCCGTGCAAGAAGAGGAGACGGGTTTGCGGCCCGTCCCTTTTTTCGTCGAATGACGAATTGACTTGCTCCTTCGATGGCTTCTAAAATAGGTTTTATCAAGGAGTACACTAGGGGTGTCGGCTATGAATCCTCATTTGGGATTCCATTGGATAGATATTGTGAGTGAGGATAGCTGCATGAGGCTTTACCGGGGGATTCTCCCGGATGACGATCCGGCGAATCCAGTCCTGGTCAGAGTAGCTAAAAGCGAAGAAAACATGAGCACCGGGCACGCCTTGCTGCTTCGTGAATTCGAAATCGCCAAAATTTTGCAGTTGGACAAGATCGCAAAACCAATTGCGTTGAGAGAATGGGGAGGCTCGCTCGCTCTTGTGCTCGCGGACGACGGAAGTATTTCCTTAAGGGAGTTCTTGACCAAGAGCCATGGTCTGGACCATGACACCTTCGTTCAACTGGCCAGGGCAATCGCCTCCAGCGTCAAGGAGCTCCATAGCCGCAAGCTTCTTCACTTGGATCTACGGCCAGAGCATATCCTGATTCATCCGGTAACGATGAAGTTGTCTCTGACCGGGTTAGGCCACTCTCTACGCATGGCAACAGACAATCCGTTACATCTGGAGGACCTGCACGTCAGCCTAGACAGACTTCCTTACATGTCTCCTGAGGTTGCCTGCAGTATGCAGCAAAGGCAGATCGATGAACGAAGCGACCTGTATTCACTTGGTGTTCTATATTACGAAATGCTCACCGGTCAATGGCCCTTCAAGGCTTCGGAGCCGCTGGAATGGATTCATGCCCATTTGGCCCAAGCACCGGAACCTCTCGTCCATCATCTGGTTCAGGCCATGGATGCCTCTGTTGTCTCCATGGTGATGAAGCTGCTGGAAAAAATCGCAGACGATCGCTACGCTCATGCTGACGCCTTGATCGCGGATTTGAACAAGATGGGGGAACAGCACGAACCAATCGTGATGAGAAACACCCTTTACGGCAGGGAACATGAGATCTCGTTCTTGCTCCAAGCTTTTCAATCGGTTTGCTGCGGCTCTACAGAAGCGGTGTATGTATCAGGACCGGCGGGAATTGGAAAAACAAGTCTTCTGGAGGAAGTTTTTCTTCGGAGAAGGTCTTGGCGGGGGACGTTCTACATCACAGGAAAGTTTGAGCAAATTTCGAGGGAAACCCCGTACTACCCGATGATTCAAGCTTTTCGCGGGCTGCTTCGCCATCTGCTCGGGGCGAGCTCAGAACAGGTGGAAGCCTGGAGAAGTAGGCTGGGTAACGCCTTAAAGTCCAACGAAGCCATCCTTGGCGCGATTCTTCCGGAAGTTAAGCTGCTGATTGGGGATTTCACGGCGGCTGAAGAACTGCCTCCAGATGAAGCCAAAAAGCGGTTTTTTTACGCCTTTCGCAGATTCGTTCAAGTTCTAGCCTCCAAGGAGAATCCGCTCGTCTTGTTTATCGATGACTTACAGTGGGCGGATGCCTCATCGCTTCAATTGATCCATTCGATTCTGTGCGATCCGGAAATTCAATACTTCATGTTTGTCGGCGCTTATCGCGACACGGAGTCCGAACTGAATAAGCTTCCAGGGTATGAAGAGGACGGAAGCGTTACGGAGGAGGTCTTAGTCCACCATCTCTCCCTCTGCGCGTTGACCTTGGCACAAATCAATCCTATGGTCACGGACGCCTTAAACTGCGATGCTGAGGAAGCACTGCCGCTTACCGAAGTGCTGCATCATAGGTCGGGTGGAAGTCCGTTTTATCTGAAACAAATTTTCCAGCGCCTTCAAGATGACGGGCTCGTACGCTATAGCCGTGAAGACCGGCGCTGGCACTGGAGCTTGGGGCATATTTTGGAACGGCAGCCCTTCCTTACAGTTCAGGAGCTGATGGAGCATAAGCTGCTGCGGCTCTCCAGCGAAGCCCAGCTGCTGCTGCAGATTGCGGCCTGCACGGGCAGCGAGTTTGATGCGGCTTTTATTGCGAAGGTTTCGGGACGGGAGGTGGAGACTGTAACGTCCTTGTTGACTTCGGCTTTGGATGAAGGCTTAATTGCGATCTCAGGCGTGGACGGCTACCGGTTTCTGCATGACAACTTTCAGAAATGGATATACAATCGGATCCAGCACGAAGCAAGGCAGCACATGCATCTTTCCATCGGCAGAGAGCTGCGAGCAGGGAACGGTGAGCAATCCGAGGATTTCTTCACAGCCGTTAACCACTATAATATCGGTTCAGGCGTTATCGGGGACCGGCAGGAATGGGTCCAGCTTATGGAGATGAATCTCGTGGCCGGGAAACGGGCCAAAGCCTCAACCGCATTCGATATCGCCTTGGTCTTTTTTAGAAAAGGCACGGCCTTGCTGGACCCCGCTGACTGGGACCGGCATTATGCATCATGCTTTGAACTGCATGCGGAGCGAGCCGAATGCGAGTATTTATGCGGAAACCACGAGGCTGCGGAGCAGTTGGTCGGCGATTTACTGGTCCATGCCCGCTATCCCTTCGAACGAGCCAGAGCGTGGATGATCCGGATTACTCAATGTATTAACTTGGGAGAATATGAAGAAGCAACCGTTCTCGGCTTGCAGGGCTTGAAAGAGTTCCAGATTGACATCTCGCCAGCCCGTTCGATGGACGCTGTTTACGCGGAGGCACTAGAGATGGAACGGCAGCTTCGGCCCCACTATAAAAGGCTCGCCGTCTTGCCGGAAATGACGGATAAAAACCGCATCGCGATGCTCCAGATGATGTTTGCGATCTTGGCTTCGACCTTTTTTACCGATAAGAAAGTGTTTATTCTACTTGCCTTTCGAGCGATTCAATTGT
This sequence comes from Paenibacillus filicis, assembly GCF_038070315.1. Classification (NCBI taxonomy): domain Bacteria; kingdom Bacillati; phylum Bacillota; class Bacilli; order Caryophanales; family Paenibacillaceae; genus Paenibacillus; species Paenibacillus filicis. Next base: position 128,698 of record NZ_JBBPCC010000007.1, read on the forward strand.
CTTTGGATGACGGAAATACTCCCGTTTCTGCAGCCATTTACTCGATATACGGCATGTTTTTGGGCATTTCGCTGGGCAACTACGAAAAAGGCTACGAGGTGGCCAAGATCGGTCTTGAGCTGTCCAAGCGCTACCAGGTGACTTCGATCAAAGGGATCACACATATGCTTTTCGGTGGGGTGCTGTGCCAGTTCGTAGGAAATGCGGAGGAGGGAGACGCTTATTTAGAAAAAGCGCTTCGTTACAGCATGGAATCGGGCGATTATGTGTATTCGAGCTATTCGATGGGGGCACATATCAATTCCTTGTACACCCGAGCTCCGCTAGACGTGTTTTCCAAAAAGATTACGGAATATTTGGACGTACTCGCCGAAACGAAGGATGAGTTTGTGCTGCAAAATTTTTACCTATACCGGCAATATATACTCGCCCTGCAAGGCGAAACGGAAGAGTCGTGTTCATTCAACGACCAGGACTTTGACGAAGAACGGTTCCTGAGCCGAATTAATACCGAGGAGACCAGCTCTACGACTTTATTCCAGTACCATACGTACAAAACGCAGCTCTGCTACCTGAGCGGCCGCTATGACGAAGCCGCTCAATGGGCGCAGCAGGCCGAAGCCTTTGCCGCCTATGCTACTCATCTGCCGCATCTGCCGCAATGTCTGTTCTATGAGTCACTGGCGATCTTGTCGGATCCGGCCGGGCTTCAAGGGGAGAACAGCCAGCTGAAACGTGTGAAACAAACGATACGCCAGCTGAAAATATGGGTCAAGTCGAGTCCGGACAACTTCCTGTCCAAGCTGCTTTTAATTGAAGCGGAGTGGGCCAGAGGCACCAAACGCTACGCTGTCGCCGAGCCGATGTATGATAAAGCGATCCGGCATGCCAGGGAACAGGGCAACATTCAAATGGAGAGCGTAGCCCAGGAGCTAGCGGCCCATTTCTATGCAAGTCAGGGAAGAACCAAGATCGCCCTCTATTATTGGCAGGCTGCTTATGAAGGCTACGCGCGATGGGGAATCCGTGTCAAAGCCCAGGCGCTTGCGGACCGGCTTCACTCGCTGCGGGGTACCGGGCCCGCCGAAAGCTTGCAGCCCGATGAGCAGGCGCAGAACGGCCCCAGGGCATTCGAAGCGACCCTGCCTCCTTACGGCATCCGCAAGGAGACGCATGGCGGGGAGTGGATGGATCTGGTCGCCATCCTCAAAGCGACACAGGCCATCACGGATCAGATGGATTTGGACGCGGTCCTGGTGGAAATTATGAGCACCTTGATGAAATACGCCGGAGCGCAAAAAGGCGCGGTGCTGATGGAATCCCAGGGCGAGCCGTATGTCCGGATCTACGCTGCCGGTGGTGAGGTGAAAACATACGGTACGGTTACCCCCATGGAGGACAATGAATTATTGCCCAGCGGTATTGTGCGTTATGTCTACCGAACGAAAGAATCGGTTGTTTATAATACCGGGGCGGAGGATAGCTGGCTGCTTCACAATCCTTATTTGCTGAAGCATCTGCCCAAATCTGCATTATGCTTGCCCGTGAACGTTCACGGGGCGTCAGTCGGGGTGCTTTATTTGGAAAATACGCTGGTTCCGGGTGTATTTTCTGCAGAAAGAATCCGTATTTTTCATACTATGGCCGCACAAATCTTATACATTTGTGAATTGTTGCGGTCAGTGGGACCATCCGACAAAGTACGGGAGGACGGGAGAAGAAGCAGCAAAGCACCGAACACGATGGAGGAACCTCTTACGGAGCGCGAGATGGAAGTGCTCGCTTTACTCGCCTCAGGCTTATCGAATAAAGAAATCGCAGAGCGGCTAGTCGTAGCCGTAGGCACAGTCAAGGTTCATGTGAAAAATATTTTTACGAAACTCAAGGTAAACCGAAGAACCCAAGCGATCGCTCACGCCAAGGTGCTTCAATTACTTGATTGATAAGCCGGGTACGGAAGAACCACCCATGGATGAAAAATCTAGTAGGGTGGTTCTTTTTTTCTGGCGTCTCCTATGCCATCATGGTAAATGGGGGCGATGAAGGATGTTCCAGGATTTCAAGCACGTCGGTGACCGTCCGGTCGCCATTCAAGTGAAGGAATACGTCAAACGTTTAATTATAAAAGGGTCTCTTCAGTCGGATCAGAAGCTGCCCTCCACCCGAGAAATGAGCGGTCTGCTCAAGGTGAGCCGCAATACAGTCATTGCGGCTTATGAAGGCCTGGAGGATGACGGATTTGCTTATGCCATTCCCGGCAAAGGCAGCTATGTGGCCGCTATGGCGGGCCATGTGGCGGCAGATCAAGGTGGAGCGGAAGGTTCCTTCACCTGGCAGATCGACTGGAAGGCAAGAATGAACGACTATGCGGTATCGGCTGTAGAGCTGGATAGGATGAAGCAGGGGATTCGTGCGCCAAAAGGAACCATCTCATTCACCAGCATCGCACCGGATGAGCAGCTGTTTGATCTCGGCGATGTCCGGCGAGCTTTTCTGGATCGGATGGCGATCGAAGGGCAGATGCTGCTCAATTACGGCTACGCCAAGGGCTACAAGCCGCTGATCGATTACCTGATGCGATATATGGAGAATAAGGGCGTGGATCTAAGCGGCAAGGATATGCTGATTACAAGCGGGTTTACAGAAGGCTTTGATATGGTATTGTCGGCCCTGCGACCTTCTGCGCGTCGCGGAGCGGCAATCTGTGAGAATCCGACCCATCATACGGCGATTAAAAACTTGAAGCTCCAGGGCTTTGAGTTGACCGGCATTCCGATGGAGCGTGACGGGATTGATGTAGAGCAGCTTGAGGCGGTATTGCAGAAGCAGCCAACCCGCTTCGATCTGGCCTATTTGACCCCTTCTTATCACAATCCTACAGGCATCGTCATGTCTCCGGCGAAGCGCAGCGCTGTGATGAGCCTCATGACGCGTTATCAGATTCCAGTGATTGAGGATGGATTCAATGAGGAGCTGCGCTACTCGGGAGCGCATGTTGCACCGTTGATCGCAACCGCCGGGCAAGGGAACGGCGTGATCTACATCGGCAGCCACTCCAAGGTGCTGTTTCCCGGACTGCGAGTCGGCTGGGTGCTGGGAGACCGGGCGCTGATCGACCATCTGGAAAGCATTAAGCGTGCACGCACCATACATACCTCCACGATCGATCAATCGATCCTTTATCAATATTTGCTGAATGGAAATTTCGATAAATACGTTAAAAAAGCACGTATGGAATACAAGCGCAAATATGAGCTGACGAAGGCCAGCTGTGAAACTTATCTCCCTGAGACGCAGCTGTCCGGCGACGGGGGCCTGCATCTGTTTCTTACGTTCCCGTCAGGAGTAAATACACACCGGCTGCTGGAAGCCTGCAAGGAACAGGGCGTGATCTTTACGCCGGGAGACCGATTCTTTATTCAGGAAGGCGAAGGGCTGAATACGCTGAGGCTTGGTTTTTCACGAGTCACGGATGAACATATCGAGCAAGGGATTCGAATCATCGGCGAACAATTAACCAAGTTTCTTTAAGGGATAGCGATAAACATAGCTATAGAGGAGGGCGCTTCATGAAGATTGGCGTTATTATGGGAGGGTTTTCCTCTGAGCGCGAGGTTTCTCTGCAGACAGGTCAAGAGATGATTCGCCACTTGGATCGCAGCCGCTATGAGGTGGTTCCACTGGTGATCGATCGGCGATCCGATTTCATCGCACAGGTTCAGCAGGCAGGCATCGATATCGCGTTGTTGGCACTTCATGGCCAATATGGCGAGGACGGCACGGTGCAGGGAGCGCTGGAGACACTGGGCATTCCCTATACAGGCAGTGGTGTATTGGCTAGTAGCCTATGTATGAATAAGCAGTTAACGAAGCTGCTGCTGAGGGCAGCGGGCGTGCCTACGCCTGCAGGCCTTTGCTGGAAGGGAATGGACGATTATGATCCGCAAGCGGTAGAACAGCTGGGTTATCCGGTTATGGTGAAGCCGAATACGGGGGGCTCCAGCATCGGCATTGGGCTTGTGCATAATGAAAAGGAACTGCTGCCGGCCGTTCAGGAGTGTTGCTGTTTGGATCAAGCGATCTTGATTGAGCCCTATCTGCAGGGGACGGAGCTGACCTGCTCAATTGTGGACGGCGAGCTAATGCCGATGATCGGGATTTGCTCCGCACATTCCGAGTGGTTCGACTATCAAGCGAAATATGAAGCCGGCGGCGCTGAGGAGTCGGTGATCCAGCTTCCTCCTGTTATCGAGCAGCGAGTGCGCGAGGCGGCCCTTACCAGCTACCAGTTGCTGCAGTGCAAGGTCTATGCCAGGGTCGATATAATCTTGTGTCAGGATGTACCTTACGTGCTGGAAGTCAATACTTTACCGGGAATGACTGCTACCAGCCTGCTCCCGAAGAGCGCAGCTGCGGCAGGGATGACCTTCTCCCAGCTGCTGGACCGGATTATTGCAAGTTCACTACAGGAGCGGAAACAGGAATGGGGGATGGAGCAGTATGTTTAGTGAAACTAGCACAAGGGGGTTCTTGTCCTCACGTGTCAAGGATATTCGGCCCTCGGGTATCCGAGCTTTCTTTGATCTAAGTGCAGCCAGTGGAGATATCATCTCCCTGGGCGTCGGGGAGCCCGACTTCGTAACACCGGAAAAGGTACGGGAAGCTTGCATCCAAGCCTTGCGTGAAGGGCAGACGAAATATACCTCGAATGCCGGCTTGATGGAGCTTCGAGAGGAGCTTTCGGATTATTTGGCCAGCAGCTTCAACCTTTCCTACGATCCCAAGGAGGAAATGATGGTGACGGTGGGAAGCAGCGAAGCCGTGGACCTGGCGCTGCGGGCCGTCATTAATCCGGGGGATGAGGTACTGATTCCGGCGCCAAGCTATATTGCCTATGAGCCGATTTCCTATCTGCATGGTGGCAAAATCGTGGAGGTGGCCGCTACCGCAGAGGAGCAGTTCAAGCTGACCCCGCAAGCGCTGCAAGCAGCGATTACGCCACAGTCCAAGGTATTAATGATCAATTATCCTTGTAATCCGACTGGATCCGTGATGACCGAGCAGGATTGGCTGCCGATTGTAGAGCTCATTCTCAAGCATAATTTGGTCGTCATCTCAGATGAAGTATACGCGGAGCTTACTTATGGCAGAAAGCATGTTAGCATTGCCTCCTTACCGGGGATGAAGGAGCGGACGATTGTCATCAATGGCTTTTCCAAAGCGTTCGCGATGACAGGCTGGCGGGTAGGATACGCTTGCGGCCCACGTGAGCTGATCGCCGGCATGCTGAAAGTCCATCAGTACACCGTCATGAGCGCCCCGACCCTGGCCCAGATCGCCGCTCTCGAATCATTGCGTCAGGGCCTCGTGGCCAAGGATGAGATGATGGCGAGCTACAATGAACGCCGCAAGCTGTTCGTAGCCGGCTTGAATGCAATCGGGCTGGCCTGCCATGAGCCCGAGGGAGCCTTCTATGCTTTCCCTTCCATTGCTTCTACGGGCATGTCTTCGGAGCAGTTCGCGCTTCGGCTGCTGGAGGAAGCGAAGGTGGCCGTCGTGCCGGGACATGTATTCGGATCGGGCGGAGAGGGCTATATCCGCTGCTCCTACGCCACTTCGCTCGTCGATCTGGAGAAGGGACTTGAGCGGATGGGAAAATTCGTGCGGATGCTTCAGCCAGTTTGATGTCAACGCAAAGAAACTAGAGAGAAACTAGAGAGAAACTAGAGAGAAACTAGAGAGAAACTAGAGAGAGCTTCAACTTCACGGCCGTGAGGTTGAAGCTCTTTTGCATCCTGTATGGGATTACCACTCAACGTTTATTGATGATAAACTTGATTTAATCTAAACTTATTCATACCTTAGGAGGGATAGAGATGGCGCGTGTTTTATTTATCAATGCCGGATCAGAGGGACATATCAATCCGACGATTGGAGTTGTACAAGAGCTTATTGCGCGCGGGGAAGAGGTTGTGTATTTTACGATAGAAGCTTTTCGGGAGCGTATGGAGCAGACGGGGGCAGCCGTGCGAACCATTGACGGTCAGCAATTTATTAAAGCCTTCATCTCAGGCGGAAGAGAGCATTTACTCGAAAGAGTCAACGGCCTGTTACTGACGGCGGATAGATCCATAAGAAATGCATATTGCCTGATACAATAGCGGGTCCTAAAGATCGATCGTGCCGGGTTCATAGAAGCACCGCAAATTGGACCGGCGAATATGGCCTCCAAGCCAACTGTCGAACCTATCGCAAGGCCGGCAAACGACTTTGTCGCTTTGCCGTGAACAGCTGAACCCAGAATGACAAGCATAAGAACAAATGTCAGAATGAACTCTAAAACAAATGATTGACCCATGAACCTCGAGGAAGGGTAGCACCTAAATCGCTGATATTTCCAAAAAGCATTAATACCGTGCCGCTGTCACAAAATCCGGCGATGATCTGAATGAGGATATACGATATCGCTTCTTTGTTGTTGATATCCTTTCGGATCCAGAATCCGATCGTAACAGCCGGATTAAATTGAGCGCCGGAGATGTGGCCGAAAGTGAAGATCATCGCCATTACAACGAGTCCGGACGTAGCTGCTATGCCGGCATGCGTCAAAGATTTCGTTAGCGTATCGATTACGATGGCGCCTGTCCCTGCAAAGATAAGAAAATAAGTGCCGATGAATTCAGAGATGAGTTTCTTCTTGAGCATCTAGGTAGAACTCCTTCAGTCGTCTAGTCACAACTATTTTTGCCGAGTCGCTGCACACGTTCCTTCATACTTGGAAGCTAGGCCATAACCTCGCGTAGATGAGGTTTGTCCTCCGTATTAAGGGAATAGTAAATCCATTGACTGCGGCGCGTTTCATTTACAAGCCCGCCGTTTTTTAATTTCTTTAAATGCTGCTTACATTCGGCTGTGTGGTCTGGAGATTTTTATTGTCCACAGCAGCCATTATTCCGTTTTCTGGTATGGGACTGACAAGTGGCGCGATGAGACCGTAGCGAAAGTTGGCCATCTGCTATCGTTCTTGTTTATTCATTTGAATACGACTCCACTCCGTTCATCTTCCGGGAGTATCTCACAGCGTCCAGCTGCTTGGATTGATATTCTACCCGGTCGAAAACTGGAGGAGCTTTGAGCGTAAGCAAAGCAACACCCAGCCTTTTTGAATCAAACCATTTTCATCATCTTTGGTGCAGCAGTTCTGCATGAGTGGTTAACGGAGAACATTAGCATAAACGGCAATAGGCTTCCGAAGAATCGGAAGCCTGTGTCAAACTAACGGGGAACGGTCCCGTGACTCCAGAAGTGGGAATTCCCTTATGAAACTAAATGCGTCGAAGATAACTAAAATTTTTATTAGAAAATCAGTAATAGGTTTGCAAGAAACAATGGATACTGGGCTGGGACCTGGCATAAGGAAAAGAATGTTGGATCAATCGGTTCATCGAAATTTTCGGTTTTTTTTAACATTTTTTCAAAAATTGTTGAATTAGCTCACTGATCTCTTTAGCATGTGTTTCGAGAGCAAAATGCCCAGTATCAAGTAGATGGACTTCCGCAGATGGAATATCACGCTTATATGCCTCAGCTCCAGCAGGGAGGAAGGCAGGATCATTTTTACCCCATACGGCTAAAAGTTTAGGTTGATACTTACGGAAATAAGCTTGAAAATCAGGATAACGATCCACATTTGTTCTATAATCAAGAATCAAGTCCAGTTGGATTTCTTCAGCTTCTGGACGCGACATGAAAGCAATATCTAGGGAATAACCGTCAGGTGAAACAAGGCTGGCATCAGCTCCATGTAGGTACTGAAAGTTACGAATGGTCTCTGGGGTCAAGGAATCGCGACATGCTTCACGATTTTCAGGTGTTGGAGAGTGCCAATACGTCTCCCAGGATCCCCATGCGTCACTGAATCCCTCAGTATAAGCGTTCCCATTCTGACTAATTATTGCTTGAACTCTTTCCGGATGAGCAACTGCCAAACGATAACCAACAGGTGCACCGTAATCAAATACATAAAGTACATACTGTTTGAGAGCTAATGCTTCAGTAAAGCCTTCAATAACTTGGAACAAGCTGTCAAAAGTAAATTCAAATTGACTGCGCGGTGGGGTTGTTGTATGACCGAATCCAGCGAGATCAGGGGCAATGACACGGTATTGTTCTGCCAGTTTGGGAATTAGGTCGCGAAACATATGACTTGAAGATGGAAAACCGTGTAATAGTAAAATAACTTGACCGTCCTTAGGGCCGGCTTCACGATAAAAAACTTCGACATCTCCAACCTTTTGCTGATGATAAGTAATCTTCATTTTTATATCTCCTTTATATCAATTGGTTTTAAACTACGGTTATCGTATAATAAAAATACATATTTGACTAACGAATAAATCGAATATCTACTATTTTGAATTGGAATATAGAAAGGTGATCGATATGATAGATTCATTAGAAGGTCGTTTTATTCTGGCCTTTATTGCCTTACTTGAAGAAAAAAGTTTCAGTCGAGCTGCAGATCGTTTAGGTTATGTTCAATCCACTGTAACAACTCATATCCAACAGTTAGAAAAAATTAGCGGACAAAAATTGTTTCACCGATATCCACGAGGGATAGAACTTACGGAAGCGGGAAAGGTATTTTCCAAATATGCTTATCAGTATGTTCACTTAAGTCAATCCCTTAAAGAAAGTATGAATGAACTGGATCAGCCATGCGGAACAATACGTATTAAAACACAGGAATCTTTTTTTCTTACACGGATGCTTCCCTTTGTTCAGGAATACACAAGAAATTATCAAAGCGTAAATTTGCGTATAGAACAAGGATCGTATCAAGATATCCTAAAAGGTGTACTGGATTATGAGTTGGATTTTGGGATTGTTCCTCAAAATCCGAATCGCCAAGATATTGTTTTTTATCCAATTATGGAAGAGACGATCGTTTTTACTGCATCTGAGGATATAGCTCGGAAAGTGGAAAATGCGGGAGTCCAGATTCTAAATGACGAGCTTTTTATCAGTAGCGGGACATCTTGTTTGTATCATACGTCTGCTGTAGATGTTTTAAAAAATGCCGGTATTATGGTTAAAGATGCGTTAGAGTTATCTAGTCTTGAGATGATAAAACAATATGTAAGCTGTGGAAAAGGCTTTGCCTTAGTCCCTCAAATAGCTATCAACAACGAACTAAAGACGGGTACACTAAAGCTGCTTCCTTTTAGTTCCAAAATGAGTTTTTCACATGGTCTAATTGTTCATAAAAATCGTGAGCTTAGTTTTACTGCAAAAAGTTTTCAATCTGAACTCCTGTGCTTTTTTAATAGGTATATGAGCTAGCAAATTTTTTCTAAAACTTCGCTAGCTTCTTACTTTTGATAAAAACAATGGTTTCACTTCGTTTAAGTTGCTATAACGATCAGTCACCATATTGATAAACGCTGTTCATGATCACGTCCAACACTAAACCTTGAGGCGGTAATCGTTCCTGTCTATGCCGTTTTGAACTATGCCGGTACCATCGCTAGTTTTTTGCATCGTCAGCGCGGTAAGGTTGTTTACTCTCTAGAGGGGGTTATGTGTTCTGTCCATAGGAAAGCGGATTCATCCATATATCGCGCATCTGCGCCTCCGCATCCTGTTCAGTCGTACCAAGCCAACGACTCGTGATCGAAGGATGAACCTGTCGGACCGCCTAAAGAAGAACTTCTGGAGGAAACCTTGTACACAAGATACTTTTCAGTAATCAAGAAGGAATATCCAGATTTTATAATGTGTCCAAGGATAAGTGTTGAGAGAATCAAGGGCGATACACGGAGACATTTGGTTACTGCAAGTGCATTAAACTATGCAGGAGGCGCTATAGCTTAAAGCTTTGGACCTATTCAACACGAAACAAATCAATTGGTGATGCTTACGATGATGCTGTAGATAATGAATCGTTGAACTAACAAGTACGATAACTCAACAAACCGCCTTTTGGGCGTTCCGCCGAAATACCTAAGATTATCTCATAGAACTCGACGAGACGATAATGATGCGTACAGAAGCAAAATTCACGGGATGCCATCCTTCCTATAATAAGTGATACAATACCGTAACATATTATTTGGACCAAAATATTAATCCCTTTACTTAAACGATGATCGAGGCGTATAATCCGTTAAGACATCGGAGTGAGAAGAGGGAAATTGATTATGAACAACGGGTTGGTCAATGCTATTATCGCGTATATCATGTGGGGGGTTCTCCCGCTTTATTGGAAGTTGTTTAACGATGTGCCGGCAGGCGAGATTCTGTCACATCGGGTTGTCTGGTCGTTCGTCTTCATGGGTATTCTCGTCACCGTCCAGCGTCGCTGGGGTGACCTGAAGCGGATTGCGGCTAGCCGCTCGCTCCTGCTGTCGCTCACCGCTAGCGGACTGTTGATCGCTGCTAATTGGCTCATCTTCATCTGGGCTGTCAACAACGACCATGTCGTCGAGACAAGTCTCGGTTATTATTTAAACCCGTTGCTGAACGTGCTGCTTGCGGTTGTCTTCCTTCGTGAGAAGCCAAACCGTGGCCAGTGGCTCGCGATTGCCATCGCTGGCGCCGCGGTGCTCATCATCGCCATCGACTACGGACGGTTCCCATGGATCTCAATCTCACTGGCCGCGACGTTTGGCTTGTACGGCCTCGCGAAGAAGAAGATCGGACAAGACGCTTCTGTAGGCTTGCTGTCAGAGACGGCTGTAGTCCTGCCTGTTTCGCTCGGCTACTGGATCTATTTGGCCACCGTGGGAAAGACGACGGCATGGACGCTACCTGTATCCACCTTCGTCGAACTGCTTCTTTCCGGCGTGGTAACAGCGCTACCGCTGCTTTTCTTTGCGCGAGCGGCCGCCCGGATGGCGCTGTCCACGCTCGGCTTCGTACAATACATCGGGCCGACGATCATGCTGTTACTGAGCGTATTCGTGTTCAAGGAATCGGTCTCGCCGGTTCTTCTCATCGGCTTCGCGCTCATCTGGACAGCACTTGTCGTATACGCTGCGGCATCAGTTCGCGGCACGAAACTCGCGAAGGCGCGCTGACGGCAAACACGTCCAGCCACCCGGTACCGTCATAACAGCCATTTCCGTCCGCTGGGGGGGAGATGGCTGTTTTCTGTATGGGGTTAAGCTATCAGGTACGATAGCTGGAAACGCACAATACTGCAGCCTGCCTTACAATCGGCTGCTTTTTCATTGATGTAACAGGGATTTATCTTCATGGAATGTGTATAAGATTGTTTCCAAAGAGGGGATTCATATGTTTGAAAAAGGTCAACCACAAACCTTAGGAATGCATATAACGACTACAAATTCTTAGGGACAGAAGAAGTCGCACGCTTCATTTTTGAAAAACTTAGATTGCTCCCCACAAGATTCCTCCCAACTAAGTCTGAATACTATACTAGCAAGAATAAGGGAACATTCTCTTTTGATAATCCTAATGAATTTGTCAGCAAGATTCCTGGTGATTATAGATATGGGGGATACGCATCTTTATATAAAGTCAGACGAATTTTCTCAATCTATATCAAGTGGACAAGGTGTCCTGAAAGTTTAGTTTCGGAAGCTAATATTGGAACGCTTCTTCACCGAAATCCCTCCAGAAATCGTTCAACCTATCCAGGATAAGTTTCGAAGCTGGACGGGCATGCTGAAGGAAAAATATGACGTGGATATCCATTCTCCTTACGAGGTGTTTTGTAATCCTGCACCTCTAACCATCGTTTATACAACCCGAGAGTTTCAACCAGATGGGGAAGCCATTGATCCGACCTATACATTCGTAGGACCCTCCATCTCTGCACGACCCCTGCCAGAAAACTTCAACTTAGCTGCAATTCGGGAGAAGAACCCCATTTATATTTCACTAGGTACCGTCTTTAACCAAGCCCTTGATTTCTATAAGCTTTGTTTCGAAGCGTTTGGGAACACGGATCATACGGTTGTCCTGTCTATTGGGAACAGAACGCCAGTCTCGGATTTAGGAGAACTTCCTTCAAACTTCATCGTCCAGCCTTATGTTCCACAAATCGTATTGCTGCCCTACACGAAATTATTTATTACTCATGGCGGAATGAATAGTACCCACGAGGCTCTCTACTACGGGGTTCCGTTAATTGTGATCCCCCAAAGCGCAGATCAGCCGGTCATTGCCAGGCAAGTCGCCCATATCGGTGCAGGTATTCATTTGCATATGCAAAGCTTGACCGCCAATCAGCTACGTGAAGCGGCAGATCGGGTATGGAGCCTCTCATCATTCAAGAATGCTGCTGCAAATGTCAGGGAATCCTTCTTACAATCAGGCGGGTATCATCAAGCGGTGGATGAGATTTTGGAATTTAAACGCCAGTATCGCATATATAGCTGACTGACCGTATTCATGTGTCGGACAAAAATGGGTGTTGACACGACACCAAATGGTGGCCTATTATTAAATGGACACCAAACAGTGTCCAATCATGAATTCCCGCCTCGCAGGCACTGCATGGAAGAGGCACAAGCTTTAAGGAAAACCGTGAAAGGTAAGGCCGTTCCTTGGCAATAATGATGTAGGAGAGGGTGTTGTGAGCGAGAATAATCCGTTGCGGGACGTATTTGACGCGATTGCAGATCCAACCAGGCGCCGGCTGATTCGTCTATTAGCTGAGGCTGAGGAGCTGCCGCTTCATGAATTAACGGCACCGTTTCAGATGGGCCGTACAGCGGTGTCCAAGCATTTGACTATCCTTAAAGAGGCCGGACTGGTACTTGACCGAAAAGTCGGCCGAGAAACGCGATATCGACTAAATGCCTCTCCACTCCGAGAGATTCAGGATTGGGTCGCTTTCTACAACAAGTTCTGGAGTATAAATATGCTGCGCTTGAACCAACTATTAGAGGAGGAAGAACAATGAGTTTATCCTTATCCTTAGACTTTGAATACAAGACGTCGGTCGAGAAGCTTTGGTCGGCCTTAACGGATTCAAGTAAGCTTGCCAAGTGGATCGTGAACATCCACAGCGGCCAGGCGATGGAAAATGATTTCAAGCCCGTCGTAGGACACCAATTCCAGTTCCGTACACAGCCTAGCGAATGGTGGGATGGAGTGATTAACGGCGAAGTGCTTATCGTGGACGAACCAAACCGTTTGTCCTATACCTGGGCCAGCGGAGGGGAGAAGCACACGGTCACCTGGACGCTGCAGGATCTAGGGGACGGTAAAGTTAATCTTCATCTCGAGCAAACCGGATTCTCGAATCCTCAGGGGCTTGAAGGCGCTAAGTACGGATGGGGTAAATGGAGCGGGGAGCTTTCCAAGGTACTGGAACAATAACTACCCGAATCAGCATAAACCGGCTGCAAGCTTCGTGCAGCCGGTTTATGCTGATTCGGACAACCGGATATGTCTTGCAGATTCCGGTTGAGATACAATGAGCATAGGAGTAGAAATGAACATGATGGGGAGGATGCTAGACATGAGCGAATCGAATCAGGAGTATATCGTTATCTCAGGTGCCAGGGAAAACAATCTCAAGAACGTATCCTTGCGCATTCCCAAACGCAAGATCACGATCTTCACCGGGGTATCCGGATCCGGCAAGTCATCGATCGTCTTCGATACGATCGCCGCGGAATCCACACGATTGCTGAATGAAAACTTCAGCATGTTCGTGCGCAATTTTCTGCCTCGCGCTCCGCAGCCGGATGCAGATGCGATCGAGAACCTGAGCATGGCCGTGATTGTGGATCAGAAGCGATTGGGAGGCGGTTCCCATTCCACGATGGGCACGATTACCGATATTTCTCCCATTCTCCGCCTTCTCTTCTCCCGTGTGGGTCAACCCTATGTGGGACAAGCGCATATGTTCTCGTTTAACGATCCGCAAGGCATGTGTCCCGAGTGTAACGGGATCGGCCGCAGCCTGTGCGTCGATATGAACAAGGCGCTGGATATGTCCAAGTCGTTGAATGAAGGATCCATCATGCTCCCTGGTTATTCGACAGATAGCTTTGATTGGACGATGATCGTGCAGTCGGGACCCTTCGATCCTGATAAGAAGCTGAGTGACTATTCAGAGGAAGAGCTGGAACAGCTGCTTTACGGCAAAGCAAGGAAAGTGGCGACGCAGTTCGGCGGCAAGACCATGAACATTACCGTGGAAGGCTTCATCGAGAAGTTCACCAACAAGTACATCAAGCGGGATGTGAAAACGATGTCCGAGCGCACCCAACAAACCGTTGCGCCGTTCATCATCGAGGGCGCCTGCTCCAGCTGCCGCGGCGCTAGACTCAGTCAGGCTGCGCTCAGCTGCCGGATTCACGGGCTCAACATTGCCGAGATGTCCTCCATGGAGGTTGGAGAGCTCATCCGCGTCATCCGGGAGATTGACGACCCGGTCGCCGGACCAGTCGTCAAGTCGCTGACGGAGCGGCTGCAGCATCTAGTGGATATCGGACTGGACTACTTGACGCTGGACCGTGAGACGGATACCTTGTCCGGCGGCGAGTCGCAGCGCGTCAAGATGGTGAAGCATCTGAGCGGCAGTCTGGTGGATGTCACTTACATCTTCGATGAGCCCAGCGTGGGCTTGCATCCCCGCGATGTACACCGGTTAAATGGATTGCTTCAGAAGCTCCGCGACAAAGGCAATACCGTGATCGTCGTTGAGCATGATCCCGATGTGATCAAGGTCGCAGATCATATCGTCGACGTCGGGCCTCACGCGGGAAGCCGCGGCGGTACCATCATGTATGAAGGAAGCTTCCATGGCCTGCTGGAGTCGGGGACACTGACAGGCAACCACATGAAGCGCCCGCTCCAGCTGAAGCGGGATGCTAGGAAGCCGGCCGGCAAGCTGCACATCCAGAAGGCTACCCTGCATAATCTGCGTAACGTAAGTGTAGAACTTCCAACCGGCGTGTTGACCGTCGTCACGGGCGTGGCCGGTTCAGGCAAGAGCACGCTGATTAACGACGTATTTCTAAGCGAGCATTCGGACGCGATCGTCATCGACCAATCGGCGGTCGGCGTGTCCACACGCTCAAATCCCGCGACCTATACAGGGATTATGGATGATGTGCGCAAGGCGTTTGCTTCCGCCAACAAGGTGAATCAGGGCTTATTCAGCTTCAACTCCAAGGGAGCTTGCGAGAACTGTCAAGGGCTTGGGGTTGTGTATACCGATCTGGCCTTCCTCGAGAGCGTGAAGCTGCCGTGCGAAGTATGCGGGGGCAGACGTTTCAAGGAAGAGGTGCTCGCATACAAGCTGAATGGCAAGTCCATTGCCGATGTGCTGGAGATGACGGTCGAGCAGGCCCTCGAATTTTTCCAGCTCAAAGAGGTTGTGCGCAAGCTCCAGGCGATGAGCGATGTGGGGCTGAACTATATTACGCTCGGCCAGCCGCTCAGCACGCTCTCGGGCGGGGAATGTCAGCGCATCAAGCTGGCCAGTGAGCTGCATAAGAAGGGCAGCATCTACGTGATGGACGAGCCGACGACCGGCCTGCATATGTCCGATATCGGCCACCTGATGGAGATCATGAACCGCCTCGTGGACGCCGGCAATACGGTGATCGTTATCGAGCATAACCTCGATGTGATCAGTCAAGCGGATTGGATCATCGATATGGGACCGGACGGAGGCAGCCAGGGCGGCCAGGTGGTATTCGAGGGCACACCTGCGCAGATTATCCATGCAGAGGCGTCGATTACGGGGAGATACTTGCAAGGAACATCTTGAAGGTAAAGGATAAACTTATATCTGTTCAACCAGGGCTGCCAGCAGAATAGGCAGCCTTTATTCCAATCTCGTTGATCAGGAGCTCTCCGTATCCTGTGAAAAATTCATGTTTTCGGCCATATATCCCTGATCGGCTTTAAGCTTTTCAAGCATGCCGCGCAATTGTTCGGTCGTTGCCGTGGAGGTCAGACCGATGTTCAGCGTACCTTTCAGCTCGTTTACATGTAACTCTTGAATTTTGTAAGTAATAGAAGGTGGAGCTGCAGGCTTGAGATCATCCAAGTGATGGCTCAGCTTCTCTTCGAGCTTATCCATATGGTCCTTCAGTTGAGCCTGAAGCTGGTCATTCAGGTCGTGGAGTACCGGTCCAAACAGTTGATCTTTCAACCGTTGGTTTTCCGCCTGCAACTCGGATTGCTTTGACTCCAGCATGGCAATTCTTTGCTCGAATCGACACAGGCAGGAATGCAGGTATGTATCATACATGATGCCGCCTCCTTAAAGGATGTGAAGATTGATATATTACCGCCATTCACCTGGCTACAGGGTGTACGGGCGGCACCAACTCTTCTTCCGAAACCACATCGGCGTTCTTCTCGTTCACACCTTCCGCAATCTCTGTCGCCCTGTTATCCGACAAAATGTTGCAGCCGATATTGAGGGAGCCTAGGTTGGCGATGGAGTTGATTTTTATATGATTGATATAAAAATTCATCGCTTGCACACTCCTATATGAGGTTGCTGTTCCCCTGATCGATGACATCCGGATCCAGGACGTTGTTCAGGTCATTATTAACCGAGGATGTGGCATCCCCATTGATCGTGTTGCCGCCAGATGCTTTGGAGTTTGCCGCATTTCCACGCAACAGGTTATCTCCAAAATTAACGACGCCACCCGTCGCGATTTCATTGATTCTGATGTTAAAGATGTTAAACACGTTCGGCATAAAGCTCATCCTTTGGGCAGTTTGACCGTGATATATCGGTAATCTGCGCACTTGTGGTATTTGCGATGCGAAGGTTCAATACGCCACGGATATCGGAATCGAAGAGTGAAGTCTTTTGCAGTAGTGGCGAATTGGACACGAAATCCGGTCCGAAGATGTGTGTCATAGCATCCTACGGAAAGTCGTATTCGTCTGTTTCATCGGCTTCCCACTCCCTTTGATTCACGCTTTGTGCTGTAGTGTATTCATTAGCCTAGGCATCTGTGTCTCCAAATGTACAGGAGGAATCGGGGCGCATTGGCGTATAGATTGATTTCAGATGGAAATAATTAATCTAATGAAGATTCGGTAAAAAACGGAGAGGTCCATCCTTCGTACGAGTTGGGGTGACGACTTATGCTATTTACAAGACGGTTCGGAAGAAACAAGTACCACTCAGCTCCATCCAAGGAAAATCCGTTGGCTACTTATCCATTAAGTGAATCGTTGCAGCAAAATTTAGCGGAATTGAATCGTCTGTTTAGTCTAACTCCCGACCTGATTATACGTCAATTTACCATCAAGCAGTCTAGAGATCCGGCGGCACTAGTGTATTTGGACGGACTTACCGATAAAAATGCCATTAATAATAACGTGCTTCGACCTCTGCAATACGAAGAGCAAAGCGGCGAAGAGAACGGCGAGTTTAAGGTATCTGTCGGCCAGGTGCAATCGCTTCAAACTTGGCAGCAAATCGAGTCATGTATCTTTCAGGGCTGCAGCGTGTTATTTATCGATGGAAGGATGGAGGCTTATTCATTAACGACCCAGGGCTGGCCGCAGCGCGCAATCGAGGATCCCCAGCTTGAGGCTTCATTGAAAGGAGCCCACCAAGGCTTTGTAGAAACCAGCAGTCAAAATATTGCTTTAATCCGCCGCTATATTCCCAATCGCGAGCTTAAGATTAAAGAATTGACGGTAGGGCAGAGAGGCCGCGGCACCATTTCTATTCTTTATTTGGCCGATGTCGCAAATCCGATTTTGTTGAACCGTCTGGAAGAACGCATCCGGCAATTGGATGTTGATTCGATCATCAACACCGGCGAGCTGGCGGAGTTTATTGAAGATAGTCCGTTTTCGCTATTTCCTCAATTTATTTTGACCGAACGGCCAGATGCGGCCTCTTCGCAGATCTTGCAGGGGAGATTCGTTGTTGTCGTGGATCGTTCGCCAAGCGTATTGATTGCGCCTGTCACGTTTTCTTCGTTCTTTCAAAGTGTCGATGATTACAGCATGCGCTGGTCTATGGCCACTTTTATGCGTTTACTGCGTTTATTTGCGTTTTTCACCGCAGTCTTTTTGCCGGCGTTCTATATCGCCGTTATCTCTTTTAACTTCGAGATCATTCCGTTAAAATTGCTATTTACCATCGGTCTGTTCAGGGGACATGTACCTTTCCCACCGTTTGTGGAAGCGATCATCATGGAGTTAACTCTTGAAATGATGCGTGAGGCGGGTGTACGGCTGCCTGCTCCAGTAGGTCAAACGGTCGGAATTGTCGGAGGCATCGTGATCGGACAAGCAGTCGTACAGGCAGGTCTCATTAGCAACCTTATGGTCATTGTCGTTGCCTTTACGGCCATCGCCTCGTTCATCCTGCCCAATTACGATATGGTTGCCGCTGTCCGGCTGACTCGCTTTATTATGATGCTGGCAGCATCGATTTTCGGCATGGTGGGTATTGTTATAGGACTGATGACCATGATCGGGCATCTCATCAAGCTCGAGTCGCTTGGAACTCCTTACGGAAGCCCGTTCGCACCGGTAAGATTCCAGGATTGGAAAGACGGGTTCGTCCGCTTGCCGCTTTGGAAAATGATTCTCCGTCCTTTAAGCACAAGCGCCATTCAAATGAAGAGACAAGGCTCGAATCGTCCGGAGGATGATACGAATGAATAATCATGCTGCCCAAAAAATCACTCTGCTGCAGTTTATATTTATTATTTTCGGCGTTCAGATCAGTCTCGGTGTATTGTCATTGCCCCAGGATCTGGCCGAAAGGGCTAACACGGACGGCTGGATTACGATCATCATCCTTTGGATCATTTCGCTCACGGCCAGCCTCGTCGTGATTCAAGTGATGAAAAAGCAACCTGAAAAAACCTTGCCTGATTTAATCAAGGCGTATTTGGGCCATTGGGTCGGAAAAGCTGGAGCCGTTCTCTATGGAAGTTGGGTATTGTTTTACGCATATGCGGGAATCGTCAGGTCGATTTTGTATACGAAGGCGTGGCTTCTGCCGCAAACTCCGAATTATCTGATCATGATTCTGTTCCTCGTCCCCACCTATGTGATTGCAAGCGGCGGACTCCGTATCATAGGCAGATATGCGGAGCTCATTTTTTATATGTCCTTGTGGGTACCGTTAGTTTATTTGATTCCACTGAGGGAGGCCCACTGGAATCATCTGCTGCCCATACTGAAGGAGGGATGGGGACCCATTTTTTCTGCGCTTCCCGTAACGTACCTTTCGTTTTCAGGATTTGGTGCCGCGCTGATCTTGTATCCGTTTTTGACAAACAAGGAGAAGGCTTCCATAGGCATTGTGATTTCCAGTACGCTCTCAATGGTTACGCTAGTCTTTACTACGTTGGTCTGTTTTGTTATATTCAGTCCTGATGAAATAACGCAGTTCAATGAGCCCATTGTAAACGTTTTGAAAATTATCGAATTTAAATTTATCGAACGTATCGAAATTTTGTTTTTTTCCTTTTTTTTGTTTTTATTTTCATTGTCTTGGATTTCCACTTTATATTTAAGTGTCTATTGTGCAAGCTGGTTATTCGGACGGCAACACGATCGCGTTTTTTTGCGGCTTTTTTGTGTGATCATTGCTGCGGGCACCTTTTTCTTTTTGCCTACGTTTAACCAAAGCGATCAGATGTCCATATATCTAAACCGTTTCGGGATGGGCGTCGAGTTGGTAGTTCCAATCTGCTTGCTTATCTATATGTGGCTGCATGATCATTATCAGAGGAGGAGCAAATGAACAAGCGCTTATTGTACGCTTCGCTTATTTCCTTCGCATTAGCGCTCCTCCCAGGGTGCAGCGATCGCTTGGATTTGGAGGATGCCGCTTTTTCTCTTGCGCTAGGACTCGACCTCGACAAAGAAAACCATCTTATCGTCTATACAACAACTTCCGTATTCAGCAGGGATGTCAAGAAGAGAAGCCAAGAAATCGAAGTGAAAACAAAAACGGTGCGTATGTCGAGACAAGAATTGGATGCCTATACGGCCGGCGCAATCCTCGGAAGGAAGACGCAAGTCCTGCTTGTCGGCAAACGAATTTTGCAGCATGAAGGCTGGTTTCTCCTGCTCGAGCCTTTCTTTCGCGATTCGAGAAACTCAGTAACTATGAGAGTCGTGGCTGTAGACGGACCTGTTTCTGATATAATTTATAACAACCCGAAAGACAAGCCGATGCTTCCCGTATTTATGGCGGGCTTAATTGATACAAAGTATAAATCGTCAGAAACGGTTAGAACGACTTTGCAGGAGCTGCACCGGCAAATGTATGAGAAAGGTACCACTGCTTCGATCTCAGAAATCAGTATAGATAAGAACGTCAGGCTGACCGGTACGACGCTGCTGGATGCTCAAGGTAAATATGCTGATTCGCTGAATATGCAGGAAACGGCTTTTTTGCATATTCTGAAAAAGAGTGTGAAAAAGTCCGCCAGCTTAACGTTTGCCATTCCCGGCAAACCGAAGACCGGTCCGTTCGACACAGACCGAATAGCCGTTGAGGCGCATAAAATAAAAACGAAAATTAAGACCTCCTACCGTCAAGATAAATTTCAATTTGATATTCACGTGACGATGGCCGTTGCGCTTACGGAAAAATTATTTGCTTATGATGTACGAACGAAAGGAGCCCAATTGGAGAAGATGATTTCTGAACAAACGCAGAAACAAATTCAGCAGCTTATTAAAAAAAACCAAAAACATCATATCGACGCGATTGGGCTGGGGCTCTATGCACGGGCTCATGAGTACGACCAGTATAAGAAGGTGGAGGATCATTGGGGCGATGCACTGGCCACCGCAGACGTCAACGTTGTGGTAAAAGCCATTATTACCTCAATGGGGCCCGTGAAATGACGAAGGTGGAATGAGAGGCGCACCGCCTACATACAGTTTGAATGATATGAACATTCAAGGGCGGAGGCATGATCTTGAGAATCTATATGGCCAAGGAAGGGGATACCTTGCGAACAATCGCAAGTCAGTTTCATCTGGATGCTGCAGAGCTTCATCTTTATAATCCTTCTGTTGCAGATCTTGATCGAATGGTTCAAGGCTCACAAATAAGGCTCCCTGAGGAGGGACAGCCGTCCGATATCGGGATGTGTCCCCCTTCGATTGTTGAAGGAAAACTCGATCATTGGCTCCCGCTTACTCCATTGGAGCAAATGGCCGACTCGGAATATGACGTTTTAATCATAGGCAGCGGTGCAGGAGGCGGCGCCGTTCTTTGGCGATTGTCCGAGCAGTGGGGAAACAATGGGAAAAAGATCGGCGTTGTGGAAGCAGGGGATCTCTTCATGCCTACTCACGTCTTAAATGTGCCTACGATCAACTTCCAACAAGGTTATATGCTTGCTGAGAAGCAGTACAAACCTATTGGACCGAAATATTCAGGCTTCGTCAAGAAACTGGTATTTGGCGGGGGGACATTATTTTGGGGGGCAGTGACTCCGCGCATGTTGAATACCGAGATTGCAAAATGGCCGGTTCCGATACAAGAGATGAATGATTATTACACCATTGCGGAGCGAATCATGAATGTGAATACGGATTTTGCCAAAGGTTCATCATTCTCGGAGGTTTTGCTGCAACGTCTTCAGCAAAATGGATATGCCCATGCGTCCTACAGACCGATGGCGGTCGATTTGGCATCCTCACAGTATGGAATGCTCCACTCCAACGTTTTTTTCAGCTCGATTCATTTTTTTGCTCGTGCATTGAACCGCAGACCTGTCGATATTGCTGTGAATGCCCGTGCAGTCAAGGTGTTAATCGACAATGAACAGGCAGTAGGTGTGGAGGTCATCACTCGAGATCAAAGAAAGTTCGCGCTTAAAGCTAAAAAAGTGGTGATATCAGCTAGTACGTTTGAAACTCCGCGAATATTGCTTGATTCGGGTATTCAAAATCGAGCGATAGGGCATTATCTTGCGGCACATTCAGGGATCTGGGCAGATGGATTTGTCAGACGCGATCAATTCTCTGAAGTCCTTGGCAATTTAAGTCTATACATCCCCGAGTCGGATCAATCCCCGTTCCAGGTTGAACTTCAAAGGTTTGACAAGTATTACGTTTATAAATTTGAGGAGCAACCGGTACTCAAAGATTTGGGACTTTTTGTTTTTGGAGCCGGACAAACCGAGTCGCGTTATGACAACTGCGTGATGCTTGATCCTCTGAAAAAGGACGAACTTGGACTTTCTGAGCTGCAAGTGCATTTTTCTTACAGTGATACCGATAAAAAAGTGATTCGACAAGCTTTGGAAAGTGTGAAGCATATTGTTCAAGTTCTGGGGGTTACTCTAAAAGCCCCGATTTGTGTTCTGTATCCCGGACGTGCCAGACATTTCTCGGGAACCTGCCGGATTGGCACCGATCCGCAGACGGCAGCGGCGAATCCATATGGAGAGATCTTTGGCGTATCCGGTCTATTTGTAGCGGACAACAGCGCGTTGCCTTCCATATCTGCAGCGAATCCGACGTTGTCAACGGTCGCTCTGGCCATCCGGACGGCCGATCATATCATCCGTCAAGCTTAAAACGACTTACCGCGTACAAAAGATTCAGCCCGAATGTCTATGCTCGCCCGATAACGAGAACATTTTTACATTCATTCTATATATGTGACTGGCGTAAACGTGGAGAACCACGAGGGAACACATATTTATAACGCCGCACGCCTGGGCAGAGATAATGGATAAAATCACCATTATCTCTTTATTGTTTATAGGAGCCATTCCTGTAATGAATTAATTTGAGGATTGAATGAAAAAACACCCTCGTTATTGGCGCAGACATCGCCAAAGAAACACATAATAATGAATAATAATTCGTTATTAACGGACTTGAAGCTGCCCGTCATATCAATCGAAAGCTGCAATGGTTGTTGTTATTGCCCAGGTTCTTGACAGAGGCTGTTTATTTATCTACGATTTGATTAGCGAATGGGGGTTCATCATATGCAAGTGTTAAAGGAAGAAATTCGTCATTCGATTTTACGCCGCGCTGGAGAGACGTTCCTGGAGCTTGGCTTCGACAAAACATCGATGAAAGATATAGCGGGCAAAGTCGGAGTGGCCGTCGGTAATTTATATCGCTATTTCCCGAATAAAGAGTCGTTGTTCGAGGCGGTCGTCAAGCCGGCTTATGAGCAGCTATTGCAGCTCATTCAAGTGAATGAGAAAGAGCCGATCGAAGGAGGAGCCGTCATCGACAAGATCGGTACTATTTTTGCAGAGCTCGTGTACGAGCATAGGGAAGGGCTGCTTATTTTGTTATACCGAAGCTCGGGCACAGCGTATGAGGGGGCCAAAGCCGAGTTTTTCGATCATTTGGCCGAACATATGGGCATCCATATAAATGAATACAATCGCAAGTACCCAACTAACCCTTTAAGCCTGCAAGTATCGAGACCGGTTGCCGTCGCTTTTCTCGAAGGATATTTCGATATGATTCGGACGCATTCCGACCGTGACCAGATGACGGAGATCACCAAGCAGTATATGGCCGTTTGGTTTATGGGGTTGAAGGCTGTGTTATAGTTGCTAGTACCGCAAAAGGCCGGGATGAGATGTCATCCTGGCTTTTGTCTGTATGACCTTACTTATTCAAAATAGGTATCTCTCCAAGCAGCTTCTTCAAGTTTATAGAATCCCACGGCATGTGCTCCGTAATACCTAATCCAACAACATCTGCTTCTTCAGATAGTTCTTTAATCAGATGAAGGAGCCCCGGCATTTGCATGGTTCCAGCCGCGGAAAAATCATAATGTGCATCAGGATTGGCGAATAATAAAGAGCGAAATTCCTTAGGATCAAGCACATCTAGATCAAGATGAATGGCCAGGTGCTCAATGTTGCTTTGTTTAATCCAATCTTTTATAGATTCAGTACTTTTCATTAACTCTTGGGTGCCAGCCGTTCTAAGGCCTAGTCTTTGAATGATTTCTGTATCTAGCTCTGTTTGTACATCTAATCCTGCGAAGAAGACATTTTCAGGTTTGAGTGGGATGTTCACATGCTTGGCGAACTCTGCATCGCCTTCTCCCAACAGATTCCCAAGAGGCAAAGTATGGCCGTAGTCATACCCGAAAATTCTACCTAAATCGGTGTGTGCATCGATCCAAACTAACCCTAAATTCCCGCCGTATCGTTCGTTTAAATAGGCAAATGGGGCTTGTTCGACCAAGCAGTCCCCACCGAACATAACTATGCGATCCGGCTTATGAGCATGAATGATATGTTGAGCAGCCTCTAATTGTTCAAGCAGCTGTTTTTTCCATAGATGCCGTTCTCGTTTTCAAGCGGATTTCCGTCATAAGCTTGAACGGGAACATGAATAAGGGGCTGATCATTATCAGGAGCCAGCCAAGCAAGCAGCTCGGCTCCAAAAGAGTAGTTAGGGTTGTTGCCCCCTTGCCATTGCGGCATCAACTCCTGGCCGAAAATCAACCGGTTCGCTTTCAAAGGCGGATAGGGGCTATCACGTATAAAATGTTGAGTTCACAGCTTAAAGAATTGGAAGCAGCTGGTATGGTGAAACGGACCGAATACCCTCAAGTTCCGCCTAAAGTCGAGTACACGCTCACAGAGAAAGCGGAAAGCTTATTGCCCGTTTTGGAAGGGTTATGCGAGTGGGGAGTCACACATCAAAGCTCGAATGAATAGGTAACTTGCATATCGCATTTTCAACACTTTGTTTGAAAATTGGCTTTTCCTTCCAAGACTGCATACAAGAATTTTTTCGACGCACTCAAACGTTTCTGGATCTCATCCATTTCCTTGATTTTTTGCTCAACCATTTGTTTCTTGGCCTCGTAGGATAAGTTAATTTGTTGATCTACAAGCAACCTTAACTCGTCTATAGAAAAGTCGACGGATAAAAGCAGCTTCACATCATTTAGAAACTCAACAATCTCATCCGAATAAATACGATAATTATTGACATCTCTTTGAACAAACTGGCCTGGAATCAGGTTTTTACGTTCATAGAATCTCAAAGTGGATATGGGCAGACCCGTTAATTTGGAAACATCATTTATTTTCATAGCATGACCTCCTGTATCTATTGCTATAAACTTAGGTTCATAGTTCATAATACGAATATGATAACGAACGACATAGCCCATGTCAAAAATTTAACGTTATCAAAGGGAGAGGTTTTATGCTTAACCATATTCTAAACAATGATTTCACCGATATAGTCAAGGGACGGCGTTCTGTGCGTCATTATGATGAGAGCATTAAAATATCCAAAGAAGAGATGAGCGCAATGATTTCGGAAGCTAGCCTGGCTCCTTCCTCTGCTAATATGCAGCCTTGGCGTGTAGTCGTCGTAGACACTCCCGAAGGAAAAGAAAAACTAAGACCTCTTGTGCGCTTCAATACAGCACAAAACGATACTTCATCGGCCATGTTAATCATTTTTGGGGATACTCAGAGCGAATTATATGTGGAGGAAATTTACAATACAGCCGTGGAACAAGGGAAAATGCCAGCTGAAGTACGAGATCGACAACTCGGAACCATACTGTCGATGTATCCGACGCTGCCACAAGAAATCAAAGTTGAAGTTGCAAAAATCGATAGCAGCCTCTTTGCGATGCAGTTCATGTTAGTGGCTCGTGCACATGGGTATGACACGAATCCAATGGCAGGCTTTGAAGTTGATCAGGTAGCAAAAGCATTTGATCTAGATGAGGAACGCTATGCCCCAGTCATGATTATTTCCATCGGAAAAGCCAAAGAAGAGGGACATGAGTCCGTTCGATTGGGTGCTGACAAGATTGTATTTTGGAGATAGTCTTTGCGGAGTTAGTGGAAGTTATGAGTAGGGCTAAGCGCTGGATTTTTCCAGCGCTTTTTTTATTTCTCTTAGAAGGAGGGAACTGAGGTTCAGGAAAAAGGAGTATCCGCCGATGGTGTAGAACTTCTTGTATGGATTACTGCAAAAACGACATTTGCTACGAATAAGGAGCTGAATAAGAGTGCCCTATCTTCCAGGTAAAAGTGTAGAAATCTATTACGAACGGATGGGCAGCGGAAGCCCGGTTATATTCTTACATAGCGGATTTTCCCGAGGAATACTAGCCTTTGCGAGTCAAATACTCGATTTCCAAGGAAAGTATACTTGTTTCTTTCCGGATTTCAGAGGTCATGGCAGAACAAAGAGCGATTCCCTTGTGTGGAGTACCCCACAGCATGCTGACGATATTCTTATGTTTATGGATCAGTTAGACATTCCAAAAGCCCATTTGATTGGATATGGCATGGGAGGAGGAGTTGCTCTTTATTGTGCTGTCAATCAGCCCCATAGAGTTGCAACATTGACTTCAATTGGTCAAAGTGGCTTCATGGCATCAATGGGCTCAGAAGAGTTTGAACCGGAATGGCTTATCCAAAACAAAAAAGATGATTTTATTAGATCTATGGAAGAAAGACATCTAGATGCGCACCTTGGAAATTGGCAAGAATTTTTAAGACAAAAAATAAAGGATTGGCGCACATATCCTCAACTAACGAATGATCAATTAAGTAGCATACCATGTCCCTCGTTGTTTGTCGCTGGGGAATATGATGAATACGCTCCAGAGGAAGATCTTAAACGGGTGACAAGCCTAATTCCTCATTCGCGTTATGTTATAGTACCTGGTGCCAGCCATAGACCTCATATGAGCCGAGAAAGCCCTGTCTTTGTAAACGATAACATTCTTCAATTTTTAGAAACAAACAGTGAATAAGGAGGATAGGAATAATGCCTCATGTGAAGGTTAAGGACTTGGACATGTTTTACGAAAAAATGGGTAATGGGGATCCTATCATTTTTTTGCACAGTGGTTATTCACGCGGTATATTGGCATTCGCCAGTCAGATATTAGATTTTCAAAAACAATATACTTGCTACTTTCCAGATTTCAGAGGGCACGGTAGAACAAGGTGTGAAGGTCTTGAATGGTCTACACCTCAAATTGCAGATGACATCGTAGCATTCATGAAGCAACTAGATATTACAAAAGCTCATTTGATTGGTTATAGCTTGGGGGCGAATGTTGGGCTTTACCTTGCTGTTTATCATCCTGAAAGCGTGATCACGCTCACTACAATAGGCACGAGTGGTTTCAGCGATCCAACTGGTGTTGAAGAATTTGAGCCGGAATCGATAATTGAAAAAGGATTACACGATACGATCAATCAAATGCTTGAAAGACATGAAGAAGCACATAAAGGAAATTGGGAAGAGTACATGAGGCAATCAGCACAAGATTGGCGACTATACCCTCAACTTACAGAGGAGCAGATTAGCAGTATTCGATGTCCATCGCTATTTATTACAGGTGAACATGATCCATACGCCGGTGAGGAACGAGTCAAGCGTCTGACTTGGCTTGTCAAAGGATCAACTTATCTTGTTGTTCCCAACGCAAGCCATAGACCACATATGGTTAGGGAAAACCCAACTTTAGTAAATGATACGATTCTGCAGTTCCTGGAGTAATTATGACAATACGTCACAAAGATAGTGACCCATCAACTTGCAATAAATTAATCCATCGATTCTCGATAACGGCCTTTGAATAAGAGAATAGCGGTAAGCGTCTAAGTTTGTTTGGGCTTAGATGCTTACCGCTTTTTCTTATGCTCCCTGGTAACAAGTATCTTGTTTTGATATAGCGGATATCGAGTCTTTTCATAACTAAACTGAATCACTTTATGATAAAGTGGGGATTTCAGGGTTATCGTTGGCTTGGCGGCAAGCGAGCAAGCTATTCGGTACTTCACCCGTCATCGCTGATCTGATTGGTATCGTTGCGGTTATTGTGTTTATCGCATTAGGTATAGACCACTTTAGTGATAAGTTATATCTTCGTATCACGATTGTTAAAGGGGGACCAAGAACCAGGTAATGCGGTGCCTGCATGGCTTATTCCGGTAGTGGCTGCACTTGACGTGGGCGTTGCCGGCGGCACCATGCCGTTCCCTTGGGCGCATGAAATGAATCTGTTGTGCTTAGCCATCGGCGGAATGATTGCTTTAGTATTCTTCACCCTGATCGTATCCAGATTGATCCATCCTGCTCCACTACCAGCTTGTTCTTTAAAGTCTTCAATAAGTCAGTACCGTTCGGTGCCACTTGGTGGGGGGTAAGCTTTCCGATGGCTGCGCTTAGCAATGCTGCTTTGAAGTATGCGATGTTTGTGGATTCCTGGCTGTTAAGCACTATCGCCGCGGTCATTCTGGCCTTGCTTAGTATTGTTCTGATCGTGTTGTTTATTCGAACGCTGAATATGCTGTTCACTGGCAAATGGCTGAGAGGATAATATATCAGCAATTGGAGATCGTTTTGGCGATATAATATCCGGAACCATTCACCTTGTTTGTAAGTCGCGTAAATCGCGGCTTTTTTATTTACAGGAAATTGAATTTTGTTATATAGAAAGTTTCTCTAGAATTCAATTGGAATTTTCAGGTAAATTAAGAGTGGAAAAAGCACAAAGGAGTGATGGATCCATGCTCAATAAGGACAACATCGACAAGTGGGGACTCGAAGAGATTATGACTTATAACGAGGTTGTTACAATCGGTGATGACTATTTACTTCCACTCGTATCCGAGCTGTACGGATTAGAAGGCTATGCAATCAGTCTGGTGAAGGCACATGCCGGAGGGCGAAATGTCGCTTATACCTGCGAGAAGGAGGGCGCTGGCTCAAAAATAATCAGGATCGCCTTCTTGCATGACAGGAGCCGGGAAGACGTGCTGGCCGAAGTTGAATATATCAGGTATTTATTCGAGCATGGCGGCAGTGTCTCGGATGTAATCAGCTCCAGGAGCGGGAATCTGCTGGAAGAGATCACTCATCATCATCACACTTTCTTTGTCTGCCTGTTTGACAGGGCCAGAGGAAAAAAACTCGCGGACAATCATTATCGATATCGGGAAGGAGCTCCTATTGCCGAATATTATTATAACTGCGGTAAAGTCCTAGGGAAACTGCACCAATTGTCAAAAGAATACACACCTGTTCATCGCCGGTATAGCTTTTCGGAGAAATACAACGCTGAATATATCGATCAACTGATACCCGACTCTTTAGCTCTGCTCAAGGAGAAGCTGGTAGAGCTCCTTAAAGCCTTAGAAGGCTTGGACAGAAGCCATGAGTCTTACGGTATGATCCATTTTGATTTCAACGATGGGAATTATATGATAGATTTTGATACCGGGCAAATCACGGTATATGACTTCGATAATTCATGCTTCGGTTGGTATATGTATGACCTGGCAGATCTCTGGAGAAGCGGGGTAGGCTGGATACGAACTGAACCGGACGCTGTTAAACGCCAGAAGTTTATGGATGATTACTTTAAAACAGTCCTCGACGGATACAGATCCGAGACCAGGATTGAAAACTCGGCGGTGGAACAATTGCCCTTATTTATCCAAGCAACCCTGATGGAGCATATTGTAGATGAATTCGAGTGTATGCGGAACAATGGGGATGAGCCAGAATGTGATGAGGAGTTGTCGTATCTGATCAAATGCCTGGAAGACGATATCCCGTATATGGGATTTTTCGATGAAATCTACTCGTGTGAAGAACCCTTTGCATTTGAGTCACGAGATATTTAGTCATTTAACAATCCCCTTGCTCTTGTGATACAATTCCCTCCTGGAAATCCCGGGTCTATCCGCGTGCTTGAAAAAGTGGGTTTCCATAAAGAAGGGATTTCACGCAACAACGTTAAGATTAATGGGGTGTGGGAAGACCATCAAGTTCTAGCCATCATGAACCCGGCAGAGGATATCTAGGCAGGAGATAAGTTCAACTCGATAACAGAAAATCAAAAAGAACCTGGGCTGCTTTACCAGGTTCTTTTATATTGCACATAAACAGACGCGGTGCTATAATCGGATCACGACTGTTTTTAAGTTTTATTCCTAATGAACACATTTGTTACATCCTACACTTTAAATTTATCATGCCGGTAACCTCTTGTCAAATGTTTTTTCTCATTTCAAATGGTTAGGAGAGATGTAGAATGAATGCTTTGGTTCTCGATTTTCAGGAAATGGAAAAAACGCAGCTTGATCTCGTTGGCGGAAAAGGAGTAAATCTAGGGGAATTATCAAAAATTCAAGGCATACAAGTACCAGAAGGGTTCTGTGTGACAACCGTGGGCTATCAAAAAGCTATCGGACAAAATGAAACATATCATGCTTTGTTGAAGCAACTAACCATGCTGCAAGCAGAGGATCGAGATCAAATTGGTGAAACCAGCAGGCAGATTCGACAACTCATGATCGGAGCAGAGATTCCTTCCGACGTTGTCCAAGTCGTAACTCACTATCTCTCTCATTTTGGAGAGGAGCAAGCTTATGCCGTGCGTTCTAGTGCGACGGCTGAAGATTTGCCACATGCTTCTTTTGCCGGTCAACAAGACAGCTATTTAAATATTATCGGCCCAGAAGCGATACTGCAGCATATCCGCAAATGCTGGGCTTCCCTGTTTACGGATCGCGCGGTCATCTACCGGATGCAGCACGGATTCGACCACAGTCAAGTTTATTTATCCGTTATCGTTCAACGGATGGTTTTCCCAGAAGCTTCAGGGATTTTGTTTACCGCTGATCCCATTACCTCCAACCGAAAGGTGCTATCCATCGATGCAAGCTTTGGACTTGGTGAAGCACTGGTCTCCGGCTTGGTATCTGCAGATAATTATCAAGTGCAGGAAGGGCAAATCGTCGACAAGAGGATAGCCGCCAAAAAATTGGCCATCTATGGACGAAAAGAAGGCGGGACAGAGACCCGGCCGATCGATCCTGATCTGCAAAAGACCCAAACCCTCACTGAAGAACAAATTTTACAATTAGCAAGCATTGGAAGACAGATCGAAGCTTATATGGGCTGCCCACAAGATATCGAATGGTGTCTGGCCCATGATACCTTTTATATCGTCCAGAGTCGGCCCATCACGACCTTATACCCGATTCCTGAAGCGAATGATCAGGAAAATCACGTTTATGTATCCGTCGGGCATCAGCAGATGATGACCGATCCGATAAAACCCTTGGGATTGTCGTTTTACCTGCTCACGACTCGTGCACCCATGCGCAAAGCGGGTGGAAGGCTGTTTGTTGATGTTACACCTATGCTTGCTTCGCCTGCCGGCAGAGAAACTTTAGTCAATACTCTGGGCCATTCCGATCCGCTCATCAAAGACGCACTTACGACCCTCATAGAGCGAGAAAATTTTATTACCTTGTTACCCCATGATCTAAATGAAACGAGTCCCAATCCAAGCCATAAAGGGGTGTCGTCTGCGGGACTTCAAGCCCCAATCGACAACGATCCGGCTATCGTTGCGGAGTTGATAAAGAGCAGTCAAGCTTCGATTGAAGAGTTAAAACATAGCATCCAAACAAAATCCGGTTCGGATTTGTTCGATTTTATCCTGGAAGATATGCAGCAATTAAAGAAGATCTTATTTGACCCACAAAGTACAAGGGTGATTATGACCGCTATGGATGCTTCATCCTGGATCAATGAAAACATGAAGGAGTGGTTGGGAGAAAAAAACGCAGCAGACACGCTTTCTCAATCCGTACCGGGCAATATAACTTCGGAAATGGGGCTGGCGCTGTTGGATGTAGCCGATGTAATTCGTCCTTATCCGGAAGTCATCGCTTATTTGCAACAGGTAACAGATGATAACTTGTTGGATGACCTGGTTAAGCTTGAGGGTGGGAGGGAAGCCCAAGCTGCGATCTGTGATTATCTTAGCAAGTACGGAATGCGGTGTGCCGGGGAAATCGATATGACTCGAACTCGTTGGAGTGAAAAACCAGCTATACTTGTCCCGATGATTCTTGGTCATATCAAAAGCTTTGAGCCTCATGCCAGCCACCGGAAATTTGAGCAGGGACGGCAGGAAGCTTGGAACAAAGAACAAGAGTTGTTAGATCGATTGAAGCGATTACCGGATGGCGAACAAAAAGCCAAAGAAACCAAACAAAGAATCGACCTCATCCGGAATTTCAGCGGTTATCGGGAATATCCCAAATACGGGATGATTAATCGCTACTTCGCCTATAAGCAGGCTCTACTGAAAGAAGCCGAACAACTCGTACAAGCGGGTATTATTCATGAGAAAGAAGATATATTCTATCTCACTTTCGAAGAGCTTCATGAAGTCGTAAGCACCCATAAACTGGATGACCAGATCATCAGCGCACGGAAAGAAACGTACAAATGTTATGAGAAACTAACTCCGCCGCGTGTGATGACGTCTGATGGTGAGATCATTGCAGGTAAGTACAACCGAGAACATCTCCCAGCCGAAGCTATTGCAGGTCTGGCTGTTTCTTCCGGAGTTATTGAGGGACGAGCACGTGTCATCCTAAACCTAGAAGCTGCTGATCTGGAAGAGGGAGATATCTTAGTCACGGCCTTTACTGACCCCAGCTGGACCCCCTTGTTTGTATCCATCAAAGGCCTGGTCACCGAAGTTGGCGGACTGATGACCCATGGAGCCGTTATTGCCCGTGAATATGGCTTACCAGCCGTTGTCGGCGTGGAGAATGCTACCAAACTAATCAAAGACGGGCAGCGAATCCGCTTGCATGGAACAGAAGGATATATCGAAATATTGTAATGGCTGAGTACATCTAGTGTAGACAAGGATGAGCGAGGTTCACATGGGTAACCATTGGATCTGAACTCATCCTTTTTACTAGACCCATACACCTATGAAAATCCATTATTGACTGAACGATCTGGAAATGATACGATGGCTGTCGTAAGGAAACTGAGATCATCCTTTGCTCAAATTAGACTGAATGGTCCGGAATAAAAGAGCAAGGAAGAAGTATGTGACAAATATACCGAAGGAGCGAATCCACATGACTACTCCGCAAGACAAAATTCTGGTGCTCGGTGCAACCGGCAAGACAGGCACCCGAATTACAGCAAAGCTGAATCAGCTCGGATACACAGTCCGGTCAGCCGGACGTCGCCCAGGAGCAGACAAGACTGAGCACGTTTATTTCGATTGGAATGACAGAAGCACTTACAAAAATGCTTATAACGACGTCAAATCCATATATATGGTCGCCCCTATCGCGGTTATGAATCCGGAAGAATTGGTGATTCCTTTTGTGGAAGAGGCTGTACAAGCCGGTGCGCAGAGATTCGTCTTACTCAGTAGCGCCTCTATAGCCGAAGGAGGCCCTGTATTTGGCGGCATACACGAGGCATTAAGGAGAATCGCATCGGAATGGGCTGTACTGCGGCCCTCTTACTTTATGCAGAACTTTACCGAAGGACAGCATGCCGCCACAATTCGGGATGGGGGGAAGATTGTTACGGCAACAGGGGAAGGTCGGGTTGCTTTTGTGGACGCGGATGACATCGGTGAGGTCGGCGTTCGCGCCCTCACCGATGAGCAGCCCCATAACCAGGACCATGTCATCACGGGACCCGAAGCGCTCAGCTACGCAGATGCGGCCCGCATGATAGGGAACGCGGCAGGGATCAACGTCCGGCACGAGTCGATCGGAGTCCGCGAGCTTAGCAGCGGAATAGCGCAAGCCGGAATTCCCGCAGATTATGCAGAATTCCTTGCCGGCCTGGATGAGGGAATCCGCAGGGGCGGTGTGGAAGATCAGGTCACAGATACCGTGGAGCGGGTGACGGGAAGACGGCCGCGATCACTGGCCGATTTTGCTGCCGCGCATGCCAGCGTATGGAAAACGGCGGGTTATTCGAATCCAACACCTTGAACGCAGCGTGAACCATACATTTTTTATTATTCTTTGTTTGAGGGGTGAAATAAAGCGATCATGAAAGGAGGAGTTTTCTATGATTACGCTTAGAAAAATCACACTGGAAAACCGGCGTGCCATGTTTAACTTGGAAGTTTCAGAGGACCAGCGACGCTTTGTTGCATCTAATCTATCAAGCGTGGCTTCCTGCTATGTTCTTGTAACCAATGGGGGACATCCATTCCCATTTGTTATTTACGCGGATGAGCAGCCCGTGGGGTTTGTTATGTTGGTTTATGGAATCACAGGATACGAAGAACCGTCCATCGCAGAAGACAACTATTGCATCTTGCGACTGATGATTGACAAGCAATACCAGAACCGGGGTTATGGCCGGGAAGCTATGAAAAGAATCTTGGAATTTATCCGCACCTTTCCAGCAGGGCCAGCTGGTTACTGCTGGATCCCTTATAAATCCGATAACATCCCTGCCAAAAAGCTATATGAAAGCTACGGCTTCCGTGACAACGGTGAAGTCATCAACGACGAATCCATAACTGTATTACGACTCTGATCTTCTGATAGTTGATTTGTTAATTCTGATGGAGCAGTATATTAGGTGGGTAATTGTTGTATTAGGGGGACTATGCTATGAATCAACAGCCGATTAAGTTCAAGATTGACAATGTTTCTTTTGAGCTTCAAGATGAGCATGATTTCACATGGCTTCAATCTATTGGCACCGTTTTTTGCGTGTTTGATCAGCAAGATTCTGGTAACATTAGTTTCGGAATCGAGAAGAATGGTAACAAGCTATTTGTTAAATACGCGGGTTGTAGACCCCTGGAGTTTTCCGGAAACCCTAAAGATGCAATTTCTAGGTTATCGGCTGCCGTGCGGTTGTACCAAGCATTAGAACACCCACATCTCATTAAGCTTATGGATCATTTTGAAACGAGAGATGGGTATGCTGCCATATTTGAATGGTTTACTGGCGAATGCTTGCATTCACATTGGTTATTTGCAGGTGAAGCAAAGCATAGTCATCCTGAGTCGCCTTTCTACAGATTTAAACAATTATCCATCGAGAAAAGGCTGCAGTCCCTGGATACCCTATATGAATTCCATAGATACGTGGAGTCAAAAGGGTACGTTGCCGTTGATTTTTATGACGGTAGTATTCTGTATGATTTTTCAAAGGACTTAACCAAGATCTGTGACATCGACTTCTACAGGGTAGCGCCTTCTGTAAATGACATGGGAGAGAATTTTTGGGGAGCAAGACGTTCGAAATCTCCGGAAGAATTTATATTAGGTTCTCCTATTGATACAAGAACGAATGTTTTCACAATGGGAGCTATCGCATTCGGGTTACTTGGCGGGGAAATGGATCATTCGTTTTCACAATGGGAAGCAAACAGATCACTTTACGAAGTCGCTTTACGAGCCGTTAGTAAGGAACGAGAACAACGATATAATACGATTCATGAATTTGTACATGCTTGGGATTCAGCTAAATAATCCATTGAAATGTTGTAAGAATTTAATTGTGCTCACGTATTTGAATAAAGAACTTCTGCAGGCAGCCGGCTTTTTATGGGTTGCCTTTTCTTAACTAACTGGAACCTTTCTTGATTGGTTAAGGACAAAAGTAGTTATATAGCCTGAAAGGTTCGGTGGGGTGAAGAATCAGATGTCACTTGATCCTTACTTCTAAATGATGTATATTATTTTACATTGACATTTCAGCAGGTCTAAAAAAAGGAGGAGCCATGTCACCACGTACCAAAGAACAGAATGAAGAGATTCGAGAGATGCGGATGAACCAAATTATGCAAGCGGCAGCGGAAGTATATGTGGAGAAGGGCATTCAATTGGAAATACGCGATGTTGCGGTCAAGGCAGAGCTCGGCTACGGAACCGTGTATCATTACTACAAAAATAAGCACATGCTGTTGGAAGACTTGCTGTGGGATGCCTTGAATCGAACGGAGTCTGCAATACTGCCTGCTTTGACGGAGGACGGCAGCAGTTTGCTCAAAGCGGAATCGTTCTCAAGGCTGCTCCTGCGGAATTGCATCCAGGATCCTTCCCTATTTATTTTGCTTAAAACGGTAGCGGATAATTTTCATCACTTCCCGGGAAACCGGTTTGTCAAGCTGTTTGCCGATTTTCAGGAACGGATCTATTTGCCGTTTGTGGACATGATTCGTGAAGGAACCGGTTCCCAATCACCGGAGAAAACAGCTAATCTGATATTCGGCTCGCTTGTCGGCTACGCAGCATTGAACATCCACCACAATATGCGCAGCGAGATGGATGTGGAAGGGATCGTCGATATGATTTTTTCAGGCATACAGGCAAAGGAGAGAGGAATCGAATGGTCATCCTGAAATCAGGATCAGAAATAGAAGAAATGAGAAAAGCCGGGCGAATTGTCGCCGATTTTCATCAAGCCATCGCAGGTATGATCCGGCCGGGTGTCACGACGCTCGATATCGAGTCGTTCGCGGTGCGGTTCCTGAAGGAGCATGGCGCTAAGGCTTATACGATAGGCTACAACGGCTATCCTTATGCAACATGTGCGTCTGTCAACGACGTCATTGCGCATGGTTTTCCGAGCCAGAAGCCGCTCAAGGAAGGCGACATCGTCACAATCGACATCGTCGCGGAAGCGGATGGCTGGGTCGGCGATTCAGCTTGGTCTTATGCGGTCGGCGAGGTGTCGGAAGAAGCCCGTAAGCTGATGCGGGTAACGAAGGAATGCTTAGATCTGGGTATCGAAAAAGCTGTCGTCGGCAACCGGATCGGTGATGTGATGCACGCAGTTCAAACCCATGCCGAGCGAAACGGATTCTCGGTGGTGCGCGATCTGCTCGGTCATGGTGTAGGCCGGGAGATGCACGAGGAACCTAATTATCCTCACGTCGGGTATCCGGGAAAAGGGTTCCGCTTGAAGGAAGGAATGGTTTTTACGATCGAGCCGATGCTAAATGCCGGAAAAGCGTTCATGACGGTTGATGCCGACGGATGGACCGCCAGAACCGCTGACGGCTCGCTTTCTGCGCAATACGAACATACGATCGCCATCACTGCGGATGGACCGATTATATTGACCGCACAATAGAATTCAATCCTTTATTTATTCAAATTTGATTTTGAGCGGTGATTTCCCGCTTCAGATTTCAAGCCAAAAATCGGCCACCGTTCACATGTTTGTGAAAGGGCCGATTTTTGTTTTTCTTGAATGGCTTCGAATCTAGCACATTGACCTGATATGTAAAATATTCCAATAACATTTCTAGACATGGTAGTATGTAAGCAAGATATAAATAATTAGGGAGGAGTCTTAACAAGTAAAAGAACTTGCGCTTGAATAGGGGCCTTCGCAGACAAAGCAGTTCGCACTGCAGAGAAGTTAGCTCGATTATAAGAAGGGCTGCCGACATACTCCGAGGGCTCTTCAAGGAACAGCACTTGTTTAAGCAACGAGGCTAACAAAGGAGGACAGGCACGAATTGAAACTATGTTTGATCATCCAGACCTTGATACTGTCAGCCATACTTGCTGCAGGTTGTGATCATTCTAAACCACAAAATGAGCAAACTCCTGCGTCAATGGCAATTATCAGCCAGGATCCTATCGAAACTCCTGACACAACGTCCACTCCAGTCGTGTTGAGTGGGTTTCCCATGCCATTAACAAGCGGGAATCGGATATTTTTTACTTATGAAGGCGATTTGACAGGATGGACAGTCGACCGACCACCAAATGCTAGCGTCAGGACAGGGCTCCAAGTCTATCGTACGGATACCCATGGGGTAAATTGGAACTCCAATCAGCTGCCAATCGAGCAAGCATGGGAAGCTGAAGTGGATCAAGATCATATCCTAGCATCACTTCATCAGAATGGATCCTCTTGGCTCTTGCTGCAATCTGAGCCAAAAGGGGATATAACCCAAAAAACGCTGTACCTATCAGAAGACGGCGGAACAACATGGACCTTCAATAGTGACTTAACATCCAGTATCAGCGGGTTTGTCAACTCAATGATGGTTCAAGAGGATGGGATTAGGTTTGGAACGGTCAGGTCCGATTTTATAAAGGAAAAGGGATCCGATACTGTTTATTATGAAACAATAGACAACGGCTCAAGCTGGCATCTCTTCAACACGGCATCCATCCTGCGATTTCATGGTAATCCAGCGGCTCTTGACATCATCAAACGTTTTGCCGACCACTGGTTAGCACAAGATGAGCAGAAAGTCCGTGAGCTATTTGTAGAAGGGGCATCCGAATCGTGGATCGAGCCCATGAAGAAGCACAAATATACTTTTATCGGAGCATACCCACCAACAAACGAAGATAAGCAGGCTCCGTTTTGCGTGGGACTTCGATATCAAATTGATGTAAAAGATGATTCAGTCGGAACTATGGCGATCTGTGTGCGAAAGCAGCAAAGCAGCAATGAGTGGAGAGTCTACATGTTCGATTGATGGGGGAAGAATACTTATAATCTAAAATTACCATACATTCACTAAAAACCATGGTTATAATAGAGAGTATCCAGAAAATGGAGGTGTTTCTATGCAAAATATAAATTACAGCGCTTACTTTTGGCAAGACGAGGCTATAAGATTGCGTGCGATTGCACCAGATGATTGGGAAAGTTGTTATGTAAGTGCATATGATACTCCAGCACGTCGGTTTTTAGAGTGTGCTATAGAACTGCCTCCTACAATTTCAGGAGCGAAAAAGTTTACAGAAGAAAATGCGGACTTTTCTTCAACGAACAGAAGGATAATGTTTACTATTGAAAATTTGAATGGTGAAATTGTAGGCGGCATTAATATAAACAGCATAGACGAGAGGAACGGCACATTTAGTATAGGCATAGTGATTGATAATCCATACCGGGGTAAGGGGTATGGTACCAGAGCAATACACATACTCTTAAAGTATGCTTTCTTCGAGCGAAGACTTAATAAATTCAATAATAATGTTCTTGAAGGGAACGAGGCATCGGCCGCTATGCTTAGAAAAGTAGGATGCGTTCAAGAAGGAGTTCGACGCCAAGTGTTTTACATAAACGGAAGATATCACGATTCCATCCTGTACGGATTAACTAAGGATGAATATACGGAATATCTCCTTAACAAACATCATCATACATAGCCAAGATGCTAAGCTCAATCTTACCATAAGGGAAAGATCGGTCCCCATAATTACCGGCCATTTGTTTTTCTTCGAACGATGGCGAACAAACACGACCTGAACCGGAATGCCCGAAGGAAGCTCGGTTCGGATGGAGCGTAGCATGCCGCGCTTCTTGCTCACAATGAGAGACGCCGCGGCGTATGCCTAAACCAACTGTCCCTCAGGACGTAGGAGGCGCTGGATCGGGCGATCAGCGCCTGATCCAGCATGGAGATGATGACCTGCGGAGCCTTATCGGATTGCACAGAAAGCCTGTAATTACAAGAAATCAAGCTGATTTTTGCTCTGCGAAAGTTAAGTTAATAATCTAATAGACGTCCATGATCATTCCATTGACCGTACATTTTGTTTTCTCTCGTATTGGCTATGAATTTATCTAATCTGCTCTCAAATAATTCCGGTTGATTTTTTATGCTTTGTATCGTGTCGATCCGAACTCTTGTATACAGATACGGAAATGCCTTGAAATTCTCATATATCTGCTTTTCTTCTTTCAGCCTTAGCTCTATAACCGGATCGATTCGAAAAGAATCGTAATCCATATCAGGAAGAACCTTTCTTCCTTCGTCTGTCATCAATCCCAGCTTTTCGAGGCGGCGGACACGTTCTTTATTCAATTCAGTCCATGAGCTTTTTTTGCTTCGGGGGGATAGTCTCTGAGCCAGCTCCGTTTCAGAACTTTTCTTCTTGACTCCATCGATCCATCCAAAGCACAAAGCTTCCTCGACCGCGTCCAGATACAAGAGTGTATCCGATTTGGGCTTCATACTAACCAAGGCCCAACAAAATTTTTCAGTCTTATTATTTTCCTGCAGCCAAAACCTCAACTCTTCTCTCGATTTTACAAGAATTAAATGATCCATTTGAAAAAGAATTTCCTTTCTACATTTATCATAGATCCGTTAATTCATGCTTGCTTTCTCAACCTGTGATTTGGAAATTGCTGTTTTTATTATGATCAGTATGAAAGCAAGCGCCAAAAGCATAATACCGCTCCAGACAAGCTGATGCGCGCCCCACCGGGAAATAAACAAGCCGCCGATCCATGTCCCTACCGTAATGCCAACATTAGAAAAGGAAACAAATAAGCTGTTACCGAATTCGGGGGCTTCTTGCGCATCAGTCATCAATAAGGCTTGACTTAGAATAAGCCCACCGGAATGCACGGCTCCCCACACAAATACGATGATCGCCATCGGCCCAAAATGAGAACCCCCATGATAAGCAAATAAGTAAATGACCGCATAGACGAGAGGAAACAGGATAACCGTTTTGGTCATGCTTTTGTTCAGAAAGTACCCGAACAAGAAGTTCCCTGCAATCATGGTGACGCCAAAAATCATCAACATCACGCTGATCCAGGTACCGTTCATCTGGGTGACTTCTCCGAGATATTCGGCAAAGTAGCTATAAACCGAACTCATCGCTGTAAAGATCACCGCCACGATCAAGATCGTCAACCACAATTGAGGTTTGCGCAATATGCCGAGCTGCTTGCCGAAAGACATTCTTTCCCTAACAGGCATGGAAGGAAGCCAGACCAGTATGCCTATAAAGGCAATGACGCTCACAATAGCTCCAAACAGGAAAGCAGCTTCCAGCGAAATTTTTGTGGAGAGGTAGGATGTAATCGGCACGCCAAAAGCGAACCCAACGGTTACTCCGGCCATAACCTGGGTGACTGCTTTACCGATCTTTTCGGGAGGAACAAGGCTGGCAGCAGTCGCAAGCGCAATCGAAAAAAAGACAGGATGAAAAAACGCAGGAACAATCCGGAAAGCCAGCATAACTTCGAAGCTGGTCGTATAAGCATACACCAAATTAGAGACGGCGAACATCAGGATAGCGGATAGTAAGATCGCTTTTCGATTCATGCCTGAAGCGAGTAAGGTTAGGAATGGGCCTGAAATGGCAACGATTAAAGCAAAGGCACTCACAAGGTACCCGGCCTCCGAGGGCGAGATGTGAAACTTTTGAGTGATTTGGGGAAGCACTCCTATCATGCCCATTTCAGTTGTTATGATGCCAAATATACCTAAAGCCAGGAAAAAGATAAGCGAAGAATAGCTGTTTTTCATAAATCGTGCCTCCATCGGTATATAAAAAAATGGCCTTCAGTTGGAAGACCATTTTTTCAGAATGGGTTACTGTTTATTGGATATTACGTTATTAAGAAACTGATCTGCGTCACTATTAAATTTCCAGTTAACTCCAAATCTATCGACTAGCATTCCAAAACACGAAGACCAGGGATAATTGGATAACGGCATGATGACATGGCCGCCAAGGGACAAACCATTAAAGTATTGTTCCAGTTTTTGCTTATCATCGATGACTAGACTAATCAGAATATTATTCCCCTGTACCAGCTCACCTGTTGCCGCCTTCATGGAAGGCAAAATGTCCGACATCATGATTTTCCCGCCTACGAATTCTAGGGAAGACTCCATGATCATATTTAACTCATTTTCCGGCATGGGGTAGTTTGGATCTTGCGGGATATCCCCGAATCTCACTTTTTTTACTTCAATTGCGTTTAAAGCCTCCGAATAAAATTCAATCACTTGTTCTGCATTTCCATCACAGTTTACGTATACAATAGCTGCCATAAAGTAATTACCTCCTTCTTGTTATACATGTAGTATAATTCATAAGAGGTGACAGCTTTATGTCACCGTTTCATATTGAAGCAGAAAAAAAGAGGGGAATCTATGGAAAAAGTTGAGAGATTAATCTCTATCATTATGATCTTGCTGAAAAAGGATGTCGTTTCCACCAGAGAATTCGTGGAGTTATTTAATGTCTCCAAAAGAACGATTCTTCGCGATATGGAAACCTTGAGTTTATCCAACATCCCGATCTATTCGGTCACTGGAGTTCATGGCGGCTACGGCATGATGGATGAATACAAGGTAGATAAACGTCTTCTGAGCAGCTCCGACTTAGAGAATATATTGACTGCGCTCGGCGGATTGGAACAAATTCTAATTAGCGAAGAAGTTGAAATAACGATCAAAAAAATAGAAGCCATGGTTAGCCCGTTGGCTCCGAAAGGTTCCATTCAACTGTCGTTTTATGATTGGGAGGGTCGGGCTGAGATTCGTCAAACCTTGAGGACATGTCAGGAAGCCATAGTAAAGAGAAGATTAGTTTCATTTGATTATATAGATAAAAATGGCACGGCGACGAAAAGAGCTGTCGAGCCCTATCAGCTTCATTTTAGCGAAATGAGCTGGTATCTGAAAGGATTCTGTTTGCAACGTATGGGATATAGAACCTTCAAATTATCTCGGATCGATCAGCTTAATATGAATGAACAAACGTTTAGCCCTAGAGATGATTTGTTGGAACAAGAGCAGGAAGCAAGCTATCAACCGGAGCTAGTCGCCGTCAAGGCGTTGATTTCGCCTGGCATCAAAGATCAATTCATTGAAAGGTACGGTCGAAAGAGCATGGAAACCTATAGCTCAGATTATTTATTAGCAACCATCCATGTTCCGCAAAACAGTAATGGATTTCAATTTTTAGCGAGCTTCGGTACGGATCTGGAAATCATAGAGCCGAAAACCTATGTTGAAGAATTTCGAGATTATTTGAATAAAATGATGAAGAAATATACTTAACAAGCACCACGGCCAAATTAAAATTTATTTATTGACAATATATTTTTCTCCATATACAATTTGATTAAATTAATAAAAACTTTACGTGTTACCGAAAGGGCATGAGTAAAAAGAACTTCTTTTACTCATGCTCTTTTTGCTTTTACCATCTTAGCGCTTGAGAAAAATAACGGAATGATCACGCTTCAACGCTCCGAATCCCAGTTCTTTCCATTCGGTGTTGTCGTCTTGATCATACGAAGGGGGTGAGTTCATCAAAATTTAACGGAGAATGATTGTGCCATACATGCATCACGAGACCACCTCAGGATCAATCGGCAGTTCGTTAAGTGACTTGGCAGAAAAGTTCCAAGACTTTCCACCATGAATGACTGTCATGTGATTAACAAAATTCGTGCTAACCGCCTCGGCGCATGCCTAGAGGTTATGTAAAAATTGAGTAGGGGTGATCAATAAGAATGAAAAAATCAATCGTTAAAAAAGCAGCTTCTACAGCTATGGCTTTACTTTTATCCGCGAACATCATGAGCTTAATTCCTACAGCTGCTAGCGCTGCAACAAGTCAGCCTTCCATATTCCCGAATCCTG
Source organism: Paenibacillus filicis (assembly GCF_038070315.1). Lineage (NCBI taxonomy): Bacteria > Bacillati > Bacillota > Bacilli > Caryophanales > Paenibacillaceae > Paenibacillus > Paenibacillus filicis. The sequence continues at coordinate 171,878 of NZ_JBBPCC010000007.1, forward strand.
TAAGTTATTCCGTCGGAACTGGGCAATTTCTGTTAACAAGATCCACTTCCATCTATGTAGCCGGCAATTCCGCTGAGGAAACAGATGAGTTGTTCAAAAATGGGCAAGTGCTCGCCAGCAAACTGAATAGATCGACAGGGTATCAGATCAACGTCATAAAATCGAACAATCCAAGTGCAGGTAGTATTTACTTAACTACAGTAGGCGGAAATGCTGCCCAAGGTAATGAGGGGTATGATTTAAACACCACTTCCGATCAAGTTAAACTGACTGCTAATAAGCCGGAAGGCGTCTTTAGAGGTATTCAAACCTTATTACAGCTCTTACCGGCAGATATTGAAAAGAGCAGCATTGTTTCTGGCGTACAATGGGTGATCCCTAATTCCACGATTAGTGACAAGCCTACTTACGAATACCGTGGATTCATGCTTGATGTGGCACGACATTTCTTCCCGGTGGATATTGTTAAACGTCAGATCGATCTGGCCTCGCAGTATAAGATTAATAAGTTTCATATGCATTTATCTGATGATCAAGGCTGGCGTATTGAAATTAAATCCAGACCTGAACTCATCGAGTATGGAAGCAAGGGGCAGGTAGGCGGTGGTCCTGGTGGATATTACACACAGGAGGAATTTAAAGAAATCGTCAACTATGCCGCTGAACGGTATATTGAAGTCATTCCAGAAATCGATATGCCTGGTCATACGAATGCGGCTTTAGCTTCCATTGCTGAACTAAATCCTGATGGGAAAAGAAAACCCATGCGTACGGATACAGCTGTAGGGTATAGCACACTCATGGCCCGCTCCGAGATTACCTATCAATTTGTTGATGATGTGGTTCGTGAGATTGCAGCCATATCACCTTCCCCCTATTTTCATCTAGGAGGAGATGAATCTCATGTAACTTCAGCCAGTGATTACGATTATTTCATTGGAAGAGCAACAGCCATTCTTGATAAATATGGTAAGAAAGCTATTGGGTGGGACCCGTCTGATACCTCAAGCGGAACAACTAGCGATACTGTTCTGCAGAACTGGAATTGCACCCCTACAACTGGAACTGCGGCGAAAGCAAAAGGGTTGAAGGTCATCGTATCTCCGGCAAATACTTATATCGACATGCGCTACTACAATAATACGCCACTTGGCCTAGCTTGGAGAGGAAATGTCAATACCGCCAAAGCTTATAATTGGAACCCAACGGATTGTATATCAGGAGCCAATATTTATGGCGTTGAAAGTACATTATGGTCAGAAACCATTCTGACTCAAGATCAGATGGATTATATGGTCTATCCACGATTAATAGCGAATGCTGAAGTCGGCTGGACTCCTCAGAGCAATAGAAATTGGGATGATTTTAAAGGAAGACTGGTCAATCAAACGTCAAGATTGCAAAATAAAGGAATCAAATTTTACGCCGACCCTATTGTATGGACGCCTTCGTCTTCCCCGTTTCATTTAGAATGGAAGATGGATGAAGGAAATGGAAGCGCTTTAGCGGATACGTCTGGTTATAAAAACGGAACTATAGTTGGCGGATCAGCGTGGACCACGGGTAAGTATGGATCTGCAGTAAGTTTAAATGGAACCTCAAGCTATATCAATTTAGGCGCCGCAGATATACCCGGAGACTGGACAGTCGGCGTTTGGGTTAACGGTCAGCCAAGTACGTCGCGAAATGAGGCACTCCTGAGCGGCGTCACTTCATCCATTAAGATCAACCAGAAGAGAACAGGTAAAGTTGGTTTTTCCATCTACGGTGGTAAAGATTATAATTACAATTACAGTATTCCATCCAACCAATGGACTCACCTGACTTTTGTAGGCACAAGCACTGAAACTGCTCTTTATGAAAATGGGGTACTCAAAGAAACGCTCCCGGTTAAAATCGATGGCCCCATGGATTTAGTTGGAGCAGAAGCATCAGGAAATTCAAGAAACTCCTTTATCAAAGGCAGCTTGGATGAATTCAATATATTCAACAGAGCGCTCAGCGCAAGCGAGATTGTGGCCTTGATACAATCACCAACAGAGCCAAAAGCAGTACTGAAGGCTCCTCAGACGGCGGACTCCGGCCAAAGCTTCGAAGCAACGATAGGATTAAGCGCAGTTACCCAAGATGAATACCAGCAAGTGTATGCCCAAGATTTGACGCTTAGCTATGATCCGGCGAATTTGATTCTCGAATCTGTTGAATCGGCTAGAGAAGGATTCCAAGTCATCGCTAAAAAGGATACCGCGCCAGGACAAATCCGCATTCTGTCTGCCAGCGTAGGGGGAGATAATAAGGGAGTGCTTCCCCAAGGTGATTTGGTAAAACTCAAATTTAAGGTCAAGTCGGTAGCCCAGACAACGAATACGTCAGTCTCTGTAAGCAAGGCTTCTATTGCTAACGGACAGGGGAAAGAACTGCAGGTAGGCGATGCCTCTCGCACGATCAGTCTGGTGGGTGCACCGCCTGTAGACAAGTCGACGTTGAACGATCTGATTTCAAGCGCTCAAAGCAAACATGATGCGGCAACCGAAGGTACAACAAGCGGTCAATATCCGGCGGGATCCAAGGCGAAGCTGCAAGCAGCAATTGATAGCGCGAAAGCAGTTGCAGCTAATACAGAAGCCACGAAACAGCAAGTTGAGCAAGCGGTAGCTGAATTGAATACGGCACTTCAAGCATTCATCGCCTCCGTCGTTACTTCCCAACCGGGAGATTTGAACGGCGATAATAAATTCACAATCGGAGATTTGGCGCTTGTAGCCAAATACTACGGAGCCAAAGAAGGCGACGCGAACTGGAATGAAGCGAAGATCGCGGACGTTGTCGGCCATGGCAAAGTAGACATTGAAGACCTCGCATTTGTAGCGAACAAGATTCTCGCATCTGAATAAATGTGAAGTCTGTTCCAAGCCAATAGTTAATGAACTGCACACTATTGAGTAAACCATACGAAAAGTAAAATCAGTTAAGCGGCCTTAGTCCGGAATTCCATCGGACTAAGGCCGTTTTACTATGCCAAGAACTTGGATAAGGATTTCCCAAGTTTGACATATAAAATTATTACAAAAATAATTTATAAAATTACATTTTAATAAAAAATCATGAGCGTATAATCCTTTACATGAGATCTCTTTGTAAGATTTTGCTCAAATTATTTCGTTAGGAGGTCATTTTGTTAAATTTAGCAGGAGAGGGACGATACAAATGAAAGCGGTATTAGAAGACTATAGAGAGAATATCCAAATAAAGAAAAAGAACAACATGATTCGCAGCTTAAAAAGAGACTCACTCTTATATCTACTCTTACTGTTGCCAATGGCGTATATCCTCATCTTTCGATATGCACCCATCTATGGCGTGTTGATGGCCTTTCAGGATTATAACATTTTTGAGGGAATTAGCGGCAGTGAGTGGGTTGGGCTTGATGTCTTCAAATTCATTTTCGAACAAAGCAGTTTTTACCGTGCGCTTACCAATACGCTTGTGTTGAACCTTCTGGATTTGGTAGCGGGGTTCCCTGCACCCATCATCCTGGCCATATTGTTGAATGAAATCCGGTATGCCCGATTTAAAAAAGTGACCCAAACCATTCTATATTTACCGCATTTCTTATCCTGGGTCATTATTGGCGGTATGGTATATCTGCTATTTTCATCAGGCGGGATGGCGAATACGGTCTTATCCAGCATCGGGATTGGTAAAATTGAGTTTCTTTCTGAAAAAACAAACTGGTTGATCATGTATGTAGCGATTGGGATATGGCAAAGCGTTGGATGGGGGACCATTATCTATTTGGCTTCCATTATTGGTATTAATAAGGAATTATATGAGGCGGCAGATATCGATGGATGCAGCAGACTTCGTAAAATATGGCATATTACTTTGCCTGGGATTAAGCCTACGATTATCATTTTGTTAATTTTACAGATAGGCAGGATGCTCTCGATCGGATTTGACCGGCCATTTGTAATGGGCAATTCGCTGGTAAGTGAGTACTCCGATGTCATCAGTACCTATGTGTATCGGATTGGCATTGGATCTGGCGATTTTTCGCAGGCAACAGCCGTTGGACTGTTTCAATCGGTTGTAGGGTTAATCTTTTTAGTGGCAGCCAATTACATTGCCAAGCGAATTGGTGAGCAGGGAATTTGGTAGGGAGCGTGAGTTTGTTGAGTATAAAAAAAAGAATCAATTTAGCTGATATAAGTATAATTTTGATCATAACCGCTGTATCCATTACATGCTTAGTTCCATTCTTATATATGATCGCGCTTTCTTTTAGCTCGAATGATGCCATTATCTCTCAGAAGGTCGCACTTTGGCCGGTAGACTTTACACTTGAAACCTACAAAACGATTCTAAGCGATGTTGAAATGATTTATACACTTGGGTACACGATTGTGCTGACCATTGTCTATACGCTCGTTTGTATGTTTTTAACGATTTGCGCAGCGTATCCGCTTACAAAGCAAAGGTTAAAGGGAAGAAATTTTATTTTAACCGTTCTGGTATTCACTATGTATTTTAGTGGAGGTTTAATACCTAGCTATATGCTGGTCAAAAATCTGGATATGATGAATACGATGTGGAGCTTAATTTTGCCAGGCGCTATGAGTGTTTTCAATTTAATCATCCTAAAAACCTTTTTCGCATCACTTCCGGAAAGCTTGGAAGAATCGGCCTCGATTGATGGTTGTAATGATCTAGGGATCCTCATGCGAATTGTTCTTCCGTTATCTTTGCCTTCTATAGCAACGTTAAGCCTCTTTTACGCGGTGGACAGATGGAACGGTTTTCAGGATGCGCTGTTTTATATCACAGATAAGAATCTGTATCCGATGCAATTAAAGCTGTACCAAATCATCACGGCGAACCAACAGCTAGATGCCCAGCAAGGTGAAGGCAGTGTTGGGGCTTACATTGTTCCTGAGTCATTGAAGGCTGCAAGTGTTATGTTTGCAACCGTTCCAATCTTAGTTGTTTATCCGAAGCTTCAAAAATATTTTGTGGATGGCGTCATGACGGGGGCCATTAAGGGATAATGGGGCAGTTGGAAGGGTGGTGGTTATTGGACCCATTAGGTAGGATAGATATGAATGTCTTCGATTTTTGTTTGTTGAAAATGATAAGGGAGATGTCATAAACATGAAAATGAAGAAAATGATGGCTTTACTACCGGTTTCGACACTATTAATAGGGGCTTTGGCAGGATGTGCAAGCGAGAGTAATCAAGTAAGCCCACCAGCATCACCAGCAGATTCAACGCCAGCTGCAGCACCTTCAGGTCCTCCGGTTACACTAACGGTTGAAGTTTTTGACAGAGGCATACAGGGACAGCCGGATCTGAACAATAATACGTGGACTAGGTATATCAACGATAATTTTGGTAAACAGAACAATGCCATTGTGAAATTTGTTGCGGTACCTCGATCCCAAGAAATTGATAAGCTCAATGTATTGATGGCGGCAGGCGAGGCCCCGGATATCTCATTTACTTATGACAGCGCAACCGTATCCAGATACGCTAAAGTGAATGGTATTCTTCAATTGAATGATTTATTGGCTAAGCATGGCAAAGAGTTAACGAATTATTTGGGTAAGACCGTCCTTTCTTATGGACTATTTGATGGAAAACAGATGGCGATTCCTGCTAAAAGAACTTCACTGGCTTGGAACGGTATGTTTATTAGAAAGGATTGGCTCGATAAATTAGGGATGCCTGTTCCTACGACGAGGGATGAATTATATAATACTTTAGTTGCATTCCGAGATAAAAATCCGGGAGGCGTGAGTGGCGTTATCCCTTGGGGATTAGCTGCAACGGGTATGAATTATAACTATGGAAATTTAGGCGAATCTTTCTGGGGGCAACAGTCGGAGGAAGAGTTTGTTACAGCTCCATTCAGCTGGTTAAGGCCTGGAAACAAGGATGCGCTGAAGTTTCTGAACAAGCTCTACAATGAAAAATTAATTAGCCCTGATTTCGCTTTAGACAAAACAGCCAAGCAAGCGGATGCTGATCTGACAAACGGAAAAATCGGATTTTTCAGCGCAAACTGGGATTATCCGTTAAGACAAAGTATTAGTCAGCCATTAAAAGCAAATGTCCCTGCCGCAAACTTTGTTCCCATTGATGTTTTTCAAAATTATGAAGGTAAATACAAGAAAATCGCTTATAACGAAAATGGCGTCAATGTGATTATTCCGAAGACGAGTAAAAATGCAGAGCTGGCTATTAAATACTTAAACTGGATGTCGGACCCGAAACATTTATTCTTCCTTCAATATGGTCAAGAAGGAGTTAACCACAAGATGGTGAATGGGATTCCGCAGATTATTAATCAAACAGGGGACAATATGCAACCGAGTTATCTAAATCTTGATTATACCCTGGTTGTAAATGGTGTGGAGCTTGGCGACCCTCAGAAAAATATTAAGGCTTTAGCTGCATCGGCTCCTGGACTTGAAGATGTTGCAGAAAAATCATACAAAATCAATACGACGGATACGTACACCACGTACTTCTTTGATACGCCAAATGAGTCCAATATTAAGTTTGGCAAAACACTTGGGGATATGAACAAACAAATGACGGATAAACTGATTGTCTGCAAGCCTTCAGAATTTGATGCTTTGTATGATAAGTTAGTCGCAGAATACCTGGCAGCAGGCGGGAAGGCCGTTACGGATGAAAATGTGAAAATCTACAAGGCGATGCAAGCGAATAAGAAGTAATTGGACGAGCAATTACAAATCATAAGCCGTTGCAAGCGAAAGTACAGCAAGCGGAGCAAAGGTACAGCAAAATGATTACACCGAAGCAGCTAGTCAGCAGTGGCGCATAAAGCCTGTAGGAGGTGGTCAATATGTAACGGGTACCTAAGATCCGCTTCGCATGTAATCGATTTTGACAGCGCTGCCACAAGAACGGGAATTCGTACAAATCTGTAGGACTACAAAGGAGCCGACAATCAGCTGGTAAGGTTTGTTCCACAGGGGGGAGGGAAGCTTTAAGTTTATCTTTAAGCATGCTGAGCAGGCACCGGAGTTCAAGTGAACAAGGAGAGTAAATGGTCATTCAAAGAAGGAGGTTGACTCATGCTAAACATCAAAAAATCTAATTGGGCCATGTTTTGCGCTTCAATTGTAACTTGCTTGTTTGTAACTATGCCGGGACTAGCTGATGCGGCTCCGACTCACGCGGGTCCACAATTCGTGAGTGGCTCTTATGCAGATCCTGATGTACAGAATTATAATGGGACCTATTGGGTGTATCCGACTCGTTCGACTCAAGCTGGCGAGCCCCCGGGCACTGGCGTAAAATCTGTAGACTTATTTTCTTCGACAGATATGATCAACTGGACAAAACACCCCAATGTAATAAGTTCCGCCAATATATCATGGTTACAGCATTCACTGTGGGCGCCAAGCGGGGCTTATCGCGATGGGAAATACTACCTCTATTTTGCTGCAAACGCAATCAATGGCGATGGACAATTAGGCGGAATAGGCGTGGCAGTAGCTGATCATCCAGAAGGTCCGTATACCGATGCGATTGGCGCACCCCTTATCAATGTTGTAAGAAATGGCGCTGGCCCCATGGATCAGGATGTTTTTATTGATGATGACGGTCAGGCTTATATGTATTATGGCAGCTGGGGCGAGTGTAATGTTGTCAAGCTTAACGCCGACATGAAGTCTCTGGGAACATGGCCTGACGGAAGCGTCTATAAGAAGGTTACGCCCACTAAAACCGGCGATAATGATTTTTTTGAAGCGCCTAAAGTGTTCAAGAGGAACGGAATCTACTATATGACTTATTCGGCCGGTATATGGGCAGATTCATCTTATAAGGTCATGTATGCAACCTCCAGCTCTATAACCGGACCCTTTGTACCGAAAGGTATGATGCTGCATACGGATACTACCATGTCAGATGGACCTGGTCATAATGGTATTATTCAATCACCGACAACAAATGATTGGTATATTTTTTACCATAAGCGTTATCTGAATAGTTCACCACGCGTACTGGCATATGATAAATTTGAGTTTAATGCAGATCATACGATTATACCCGTCAAAATGGCAGTGGAAGATAACTTTGAAGACGGTGATGATGCAGGATGGACCAAATATGGCGGTACATGGACCGTATCGGGCGGTCAGTATCATGTAGCATCAAATCCAGGGGCCAAGGCTCTTCTGGACACCAATTACACAGATTTGATCTATGAAGCTGATGTGACACCAGGTTCAACCGGCAATGCGGGTGTGGTATTCAGGGTATCCAATCCTGGAACAGGTGCTGATGCTTACCAAGGCTACTATGCTGGACTTGATGTTCCTAATCAGAGGGTTCTGATTGGGAAGGCCAACAACAACTGGACATCGCTGGCCACTGCTCCTATGAGCTTAACGTCAAATACCAAGTATCATGTTAAAATTGTTGCACAAGGTGAATCCATCAAGGTTTATGTTAGTGATATGACTACACCTAAGATTAATGTGACGGATTCAACCTATACTTCGGGTAGTGTCGGAGTTAGGACCTATGATTCAGCTGCCAAATTCGATAATGTTTCAGTCCAAAACAGTCGATATGAAACCGAAAATTTAGTGGTAAGCGGAACCTCGGGCGTCAAACACACTATGTTCGGAAATGGAACCGGTCGGGACCTCAGTCTGAGCAGTGGATTTGGAACTACGTTGGAAGCCAATGCAGTCAATGACTATGTGACCTACACAGTGAATGTGCCTGAGGCACGCAGCTATAGTGTAAAGGTCGGTGTGAAAAAGGGACCCAACAGGGGACAATTCCAGTTGTCGGTAAACGGTATCAATCACGGTCCGGTTCAGGATTTATATGCAAATGCCTTAAGCTATGCGGAACTGGATGTGGCCAATATAACCTTCAGCTCGGCAGGCAATAAATCCTTCAAGTTTAATGTTGCAGGTAAAAATGGTTCAAGCTCAGGATATAATCTGTTACTTGATTATATTAAGCTAGTACCAAACTGATTAAGCTTTACACCTAGGCCCTGGCCTAGGTTTTTTCCTTATAAAAATATAAATAATTACAAAATTATTTTATAAAAATACATGTTATTAATCAAAATTTAGAGTACTATTATTTACAAGAAAAATGGAATGGATCAAGGATCATGGAGGTACTTATGTATAGTGTAATTATCGTAGATGATGAACCTTGGGCGATAAAAGGAATACGGAATGCCTTTAACTGGCATCCATACGGGTTCGAAGTCATAGGTCAATTTACAAGTGCTCATAAGGCCATGGAGTTCATATCCGAGGAATCTCCTGATCTAGTCTTTACCGATATTAGAATGCCTGAAATTTCCGGCCTTGACCTTATGAAGATGACAAAAGACAAGGGATTGGATGTTGACTTCATTGTTGTAAGCGGTTTCGCTGAGTTTGCTTATGCGCAAGAGGCTATGAGATATGGTGCACTGGATTATTGTCTCAAGCCCTTAGATATGGAGTTGGCAGATCCCTTAATGGAAAAGCTGGCCTTGCATTTCTCTAAGAAGCAAAGCATTAGAAATAACCTTATTTTAGAGGCGCTTACCGCACCTGATAAAAGTGATTTAAAAAGCTTGACGCTATTTTTTGATCGTACATCGGACGATTATGTGCGTGTCGTTATCGTGTATGCCGACAGTGAGACAACGGATGGTCGAGCCATTAAGTTTGGCGATATAGGGCATATCTTAGAAGTTGAATTTGGTTCAAAAAAGACCCTTTACATACTAAAAAGTGATAAGAAATCAGAGTTGGAGGTTCAGTTGGATGCTGCAATATGCTCAGGTTCGAATATAAAATCAATAGGAATTAGCTCCATTTCTACGAATTACGATCAGATAGCCAAGCTAATCAAGGAATCCGATCTTGCAGCTTCACAAACATTTTTGAATGAAGAAAAAGGGATATTTGAATATGAGTCCAAGCTTAGCTTGGTTAATCCGTTTATAGACGGCATTACTTCTAGCATGAAAGAGAAAAAGTTTGAAGACATGGATGATATCATTCAGAAAATGAAGGATTTCTTCTCCTATCATCATTTAGGTATGGGAGAAGTCGTTTATTTATGGAATCAAGTGGTCAGCAGCTTAGTTGGCACCTATTACGAAGAGTTGAAGGACATGGAGCTTGATTTCCTCAATTACTCGGAACTGAAAGAGCGATTTGAAAACTTTGAGTCCTTATGCAGCTTTTTACATGACATCTTCATATACTTAAAGCAACTAAACGGCCAGTCCATGCATGAAAGCGACAAGAATGCTTATTTTACCCAGATGGTGAAATATATCGACAATCATTATCAGGACGAGTTATATCTGAAGGATCTATCTGTCAAATTTCTGATCAACCAAGTGTACTGCTGCCAACTGTTCAAAAAAGTTTTGGGCAAAACCTTTTCGGCATATGTAACCGATTTGAGAATCAAAAAAGCTTGTGAGCTATTGAAAAGTACAGAATTGTCCATTGAAGAAATTGCAACCCAAGTCGGTTATTTGGACTACTATTATTTCAATAAAGTATTTAAGAAGCAATGTGGGATAACGCCTACGAAATTCAGAAAAAGTTGACTGGGATGGGGAACTATGAAGATTAGTAGACTCAAGCTTAAGCATCAGATCTTACTGATATTTTTATTTTCGGTTTTTATATTCACCATCATGGAATTCTATTCGTTCTATAGCTTTTATAATTTAACCCAAAAGAGAGCTGTCAATTATGGGAATACGATCATCGAACAAACTCGCCAAAAGATCGATTCCGTATTCAATGATATTAAAGTCAGTACAAACATAGCAGTTGATAATAAATGGGTACAGGAATTTACTATTGCAGATGATGACTATAAAAGGGGCTTTGAAATTGGCACTTATGTCATTGACCTCATTGAATATATGAGGTTTTTTAATTCTTATTTGAATGGCATTGTGATTACGGATAATCAAGGAAGAAGAATTTCCAGTTTGGCTACAGCCAACGGTGATATTACGTATTCAAATCAGTATATTCATTTTATTGATTCCTATAAAAATGAGAGTGAGACCGTTGGTAAAAGGCAATTTACAAACTTATTAAAGGACGAAAAAACAGGAAATGAATATTTCTTTTATATAGCACCCATTATTGAGGCGATTGGCGGGGTTCAATTTTCTAAACAGACAGGCTATCTTTCGGTCATGGTGAATATGGAAAAGATACAAGATCTTGTAGAAAACACAGAATTGACGCCTAACTCAGCTTTGTATATCCTTAACAGCCGAAATGAGGTCATTGCTTCAAATCACACAAAATTTCATAGCAATTTATTCAAAGAAATTCTTTCGATTGATAGTCAAAGCTTAACGAATGGGGTAAAAACCAAAATCAATGGGGAAGAAGTCATCGTACAGGCCAAAGGCTTGAGGCAGGCGGACGAGTGGCGGATCGTAAGTATGATCCCGGTGCATGAACTGACAACGGACATGAATGCGATTAAGAATATTAGCATTATTGCAGGAATCGGTATCATTGTAAGTATGATGATTCTGGGGTACTTTTTCTTAAACAATCTGACTCGGCCTGTGATAGGACTTGTCTCAGATATGAAAAAAATTGGGAATCGCGACAGAGGCTTTCGGGTAAAGGTACGTTCAACCAATGAAGTTGGCGTTCTGGCCTATGAGATTAATAACATGATTGACACCATGGAAGAGATGACGAGTAATATTGTGAATACCCAGGCAAGATTATATGAGGCGGAATTGAGCAAAAAACAGGCGGAGTTTTCGGCCTTACAAAGTCAAATCAACCCGCATTTCCTTTATAATACGTTAAATTGCATTAGTAGTATCGGTCTAGAATACGGCAGTAAGGAAATAGCGCAGATCACTTCAAGTATGTCAAAGATTTTTCGATATAGTATTGAAAAAAGCGAACTTGTTTTAATAAGCGAAGAAATGCAATGTATTAAGGCCTATCTCAATATTATTTCCATTCGATATGAAAACAAGTTCTCGTTGGAAGTTAAGGTTGATGACAAGCTATTAGGGATGAAAACACCTAAAATGATCTTGCAGCCTATTGTAGAAAATTCTGTCTATCATGGACTCGAGAGTATGGACGCAGGAGGACAGCTTTGTGTAAGCGGTCATATGGACGAGAATGGAGAACTATGTTTTCAAGTAGTAGATACGGGGAAAGGGATAGGTCCAGATGAGCTGGAACGCATAAAAACGAACCTGCATATGGAATATTCGGAGAGAGTGAAGAACAGTTTAGAAGGGAGAAATATAGGGCTTTCCAATATTAATAATAGGATCAAGCTACTGTTTGGAGAGGATTACGGGGTAGAGATAGAGAGTGAACTTGGTGTTGGAACGACCGTGACGGTTAAGATTCCATTTATTGGATCTTCATGATGAGCTTGGGCTGCTTGTGTATGAAGAACCGTTTGATAAATGAACAGGCGGTTCATACACAAGATATACGGAATGGCAAGCAGACGATCCGCCGTAGACAGATGTGCTGGATTTGACGCTTATATCTATTCCTATCACTTTAGAGACAGCATAAAGCTGTCTCTTTGCTTTTATTGCGTAGATATATCCGCGGGTCAGTGAAACGACTATCCTATTCCATGCTGCTTAAAGCCATCTCTTCTTGAGCCAAACGCGGTAGACAACGTAGACCAACCCCAAAAAAAGGACATACACAGCGACGGACAAAACAAGCTTGCTGGTGCTAGCAAGCAGATTGCTTCCGATGAATGCAAACAGGAACATAGCAGGAATTTTGCCCAATGCGGACGCAACGGCGAATGTAACGACCGGAATGGAGGTAATAGCAGGAATGACATTAACGATAGCCTGAGGGATAACCGGGATCAGTCGAGCCAATAAAATGGTCAGGAACGGATTTTTTTCAATCGCGGCTTGGAGCTTTTCCAGCTTCTCGTATTTGGATAAGTAAGCACGGCCCTGCTTTTGAAACAAGTAGCGTGCCAGCCAAAAAACAAGGACAGACGCGACGGAAGTAGCAGTCCAACTGATCAAAGCGCCCAGCAAAGGACCGTACATAAACCCGAGCATGCCGATAACTATTTTGTAGGGGATGACCGGTACGATAACAAAACCGAGTGCAGCCGCAAAAATAAGCAGAACGGGCGCATCCCCATGCTGCATCCAATGCAAAATTTCATCCTTGCATACATAGACAAGCAGTATAAGTACGAGATACATGCCGATGGTGTACCATTTCTTCATTGGGTAGGGTGTCTCCCTTGGTCTGAGTCATTACTTCTGGCTGTGTTGATCGTACTTAGTGTAACACACAAACTTCTTCATTGGTGTGCATGGACCTCACATTCTCTGATGACCCATATCCTGCTTCATACGGTGTCAATGCCATGCAATAGTCAAACTGTCTGTTGACATTGATCGATCGTTCGATTATATTTTGAGTATGAAAACTAAATCCGAAAGCAAAGTGAACCTTATTTATCAGGCTACGATCGAACTTCTTAATGAAAGTGGCCTTTCTGAAATATCCATCTCAAAAATTGCTAAAAGGGCGAATATCTCTTCTTCGATCATTTATTTTTATTTTGAAAGCAAAGAGGATATGCTGATCAAATTGTATTTTCTGCTCAAGGATCAAATGCACCAGCTCATGTTTCATGGTGTAACAGAGAGTACACCCGTAAAAGTGGGGTTTGAGCGTATTCTACGAAACTATTCAAATTATATCTTAAATCATAAGGACAGCTTTTTGTTAATGGAACAGTTTATCGCCTCACCCTTTATACGCAAAAACTGTAAGGATCAAAACGGTGGTGTGTTTAAGCCGATGTACCCTTTGTTTGAAAGGGGAATTAAAGAAGGTCTTTTTAAGAATTTGGAAACGAATCTATTGGTTACTTACTCCTGTTTACCTTTTGTCGAAATGGGAAAAGAGTATTTAAATGGGGCGTATGAGTTCAGTTCAATAAACATTGAGAAAATGATTCAAATGAGCTGGGATGCTATTAAAGTATAATCAGCTCTTTTTTTGATTCAAATTGATCGATCGTTCGATATATTTTTTAAAGTATTCTGATCGATCGTTCGATAAATTAAGGAGGTGATTTTCATTTTTGTATGATTTCAACCAATCAAAACAATAGATTCGACAAACAAAGGAGATCAATTCTTTCATGAAGAACTACAAATGGATTATTTACTTGCTTGCATTAGGCGCAACGGTGGTCGGTACAGCTGAATCAATTATTACAGGTATTCTGGATATGGTTGCCACGGATATAAATGTCTCTATTGGCTTGGCTGGACAATTGGTTGGCATGTATTCTATAGCCTACGCGGTAGGAACACCCGTTCTGATCGCACTCACTTCAAAAATAGATCGGAAAAAGCTGCTGTTCATAGCACTTCTTATCTTCATGATCGGTAATGTCATCGCTGTCCTGAGCCCTAACTTTACTATATTGATGATATCCCGTGCTGTATTGGGTGTGAGCGCGGGGGTATTCGCGGTAGTGGCTTTGGGGATTGCAGCACAAATTGCTCCTCCGGAGAAAAGAGGAAATGCGATTGGCACGATCTTGATGGGCACGAGTCTCGCGCTCGTTGTCGGCCTTCCCCTGGGAACCTTAATCGGTGAATATGGGGTGGCGCTGGATCTTCGCAATTCTTGGAATGATCACCATCATTCCTATTATTGCCATTGTAAAAGCAATACCTAAAATGTTTGGACAAGAAACGATTCCTTTATCCAAGCAATTGGCTATTCTCAAAGATTTCAAAGTAATCAACGGCTTATTAGCTTCCTTGTTCTTTATTACCGGTTACTCCGTTGTTTCCACATACATTGCGCCGTTACTACGCGAAAATGCTGGCCTCAATAGCAATACCATTAGTCTCGTCTTGCTTGGCATGGGTTTAATGGCTGTTGTTGGAGCACGTGTTGGAGGCTACGGCGCTGATAAATGGGGAATAGCCCCTACACTGATTGTCAGTTTATTGATTCATGCTATGGCCTTGTTCTTCCTCCCGTTCGCTGCGGTTACATTTGTAGGTGCCATGTTTATTCTTGCACTCTGGATGCTTGGAGCTTGGACAACTGCTCCTGCCCAACAGTTCTATCTGGTAACTATGGCTCCTAAATCAACCGATATTATACTGAGCTTGAACTCATCTGCCTTCCACCTTGGCGTTGCTCTGGGTGCAGCTTTGGGCGGAGTGGTAGTAGAACGGCTAACCTTATCGTCGATTGGCTGGGTGGGTGGTTTAGTCGTCATACTTGCTACTGTATTTGCAGTGATTTCTATAGTAATGGGAAAGAATAAAGCATCACGTGTACTTAAGATTGACTAGTAGACTATACGGAAAACTTATTCTTTGGACTGTCCTTGCGACAGTTCTTTTTTTCTGTTCTGGTGGTTGTTGCGGCGATTGGACTGTATTTCGGGATGCGCAGTCATTTTAGGCTAGAAACGCTCACACAATTTCCGATAATTCCAAGATATTTCTGCTAAATTGTTAACGAACCCAAATCAAGGGGAGATCATCATGTACACCATTTATCTTGTAGAGGACGAAGTTAGTTTAAATCAGCTTATTTGCTCATACATGCGGCAGGAAGGCTGGAATGTCATTTCTTTCACGGACGGCGGGGAAGCCAAAACTGCGATTGCGTAAGAATGGCACGAAAATGAAAAAATGAGATGTGACAGTATTGCTCAAGGGGGAAGCAATCATTACGGAAAATTGAGAGAGAGTTAACAAATATTTAATTTTTGTTCTCTACAATGGTATCGTATATATTAATAGGACTTACATTTGTCGTCTTGCAGAAAAGAAAGGATGTAATTATGTATCAAGGAAAGTTACGAAAAATCACCGTATTCCTGTTAGCCTTATATACCGTTTTGATCTTCTATTTTTTGTATATAGGTTTCAACAGAGCTTCTTTTCTTCAAGATTCTAGTATGCGATATAGTCTAATACCTGAAGGGATTCCTTTACACCTTCCAATGGGGAGGAACTTTCAACTTTGGTTTTTTGAGTTGGGCAACTTTGTAGCATTTATACCTTTTGGGATTATCATTCCGCTTCTGTTTCGTTGTCATTTCATTCGATTTATAACCTTATTTATGCTGTCGATTACGATCCTTGAAGTCTTACAAATGCTTTCTCGTTTGGGATCCTTTGATATTGACGATATCATCATTAATACATTGGGGGCGGCGGTAGGATTTTGGGCACAGCGGTTAGTGCACCGTGATCGAGATAAATATAAAGGGATCTGTCGAATCCTCTTAACAGCCATTGTACTTTCGACTGGAGTTATTGCTATGGTTGGTGGTATCAATAATTATTTAGAAAAGGGCGGCGGTGAAGTCTTAGCCCTGAATGAACTTGCATTAAAAGATGGGTCTGTACTGTGGGATGAAACCCTATTAAGTTTTACTTCAGTCGGAAAAAAGGTTGAGCCTCAGATTAATGTATACAGTAGAAAAAATACAAGAGCTAACGAGTTTACGTATCTTTTAAACGGGAAATATACTAGAATGGCAGGCAATGCCGCTATAACAGATGATGTAATAAACACGGGTAGCAATGGAAGAAGTGACATCGTTTTTATTGCAGATGGCACAGAAATTTATTCATTGGGTTTATCAGCTGAAAGTGGATTGAATCAGCTTACTTTTCAAATTCCTTTAAACGGAGCAAATGAACTTACCATTAAATTAATGAATGATGACCCCAATCCGACTACAAATGCCGTGATGTGGGACATTACACTTACAGAAGTAAACACGGGACAAAAGATTATAAATAGTATGAAGGAAAAATTAAGATCGGTATTCTAATGGTAAAAAGCTTGTGAGTATTACGGCGCTGATTACAATGAGAAGTGATGGGGAGTTTGAGAACGTTGCGCGGAGGGGGCGTGTGTCTAATAACAAGAGCGGCTTTGATGGTCAATGGGTTGTGTTCTTGTTGGCTGCCAAGTAACCGGGCAAACGAGCTGTTATGCAATGATTGGATTCGGAAGAGCATGAGCTTGAATTTGCAGCAACTGACCAAAATGTTTCTTGTATTGTGGATTGTCAACAGTAAATCAGACAGCTTTTTTAAGGGCTGCATGGCGATACTGAATAGGCGTCATGTATTCAAGTGTCCCATGAATCCGATGCTGGTTAAACCAGTTAACATAATCGTATAATTCCAGTTCCAGGTGACGAAGACTCTGGAAGTTCATCTGGTTCACGAACTCCGTTTTCATAATCTTGTAGGTCGCTTCCGCAACAGCATTGTCGTAGGGACAGCCTTTCATGCTCAGGGATCGGCCAATTTTAAATGTCTCCAAAAGCGCATCCATCGTTTGATTTTTAAATTCGCTGCCACGATCGGTATGGAACCATTGAATCTGAGATAAATCACCTTGAACCGTTGCAAAGGCACGGGAAACCAACGCAGCATCCTTATGAGGACCTGCGCTATGGCCAATGATTTCTCGATTGAATAGGTCGATAAGTACACAAATGTAATGCCACCGGTTCTGAACTTTTACATACGTCAGATCACTGACAACGAATCGTCTAGCCTCCGTTTGATCGAATTCGCGATTCAGTGTATGGGCTGTAGATGCTTCATTACATGCGGCCTTAAGTGGGTTATATTGGGATACGGTGTACGTGGAAACAAGCCCATGCTCTTTCATGATCCGACCAATTCGACGCCTGGAGACGACGAAACCACGTTCCTGGAGCTTGACTTTGATCTTGCGTGTACCGTAAACTTTTCGATTCTTATGGAAAATGTCCGCAATCGCTTCGTTGATATCTTCTTCATTCTTTTGTTCTTTCGCTTCATAGTAAAATGTACTTCTTTCAATTTGCAGGACGTCACACATTGCTGATACCGAGTATTTATCACGATTATTCTGGATGATAGCTACTTTCGTCCCATGATCAGCGCGGCTTGCTTTAACATATCCACCTCCATTTTCAAACGTTGGTTTTCTCTTCGTAAAGCAAGCAGCTCATTTTCTTCTGACGAGCGATTGTCCTTCTCCTTGAAGGATCCTGTGGTCGTGGCTTGTTTGATCCAGCGGTCTAAAGCGGAGGCGGTGAGGTCATATTCCTCCACAATTGCTGCTCTAGATTTACCGTTTTCATAGAGTTCCACCATTTGTTTTTTGAATTGTGCTGTAAAGGTACGTCGTTGTTGTTTTGGCATTGTAGAGATCCGCTCCTTAGGATGATAGGTTTATTCTACAAGCCCTTATTTTTATTGTCCAACTAAGTGTAGACGATCCACTAAAGCGGTTGAGTGGATCACAGGTAAAAAACCAAGGAGCCAAGCGGGAACATCCGCCCAGCTCCTTGGTTTTTTGCTTCCCGCGTGGGCGGCTGGCTTTAGAACTCCCCAAGTGGCAGATTTGGCAGGGCGCGGGATTCCGAATGAGGGTGTTACCCATTTTCTTGAGGCCCCTACCGGTTGGAAGGAAAAACAAAAATTGTACAGAAAGACCTAAAGATTTTTAAGGCCCGGCATGGGCCAACCGCGGTACATTATAAGTGTCATCCAACAAAACATTCATCAGGAAAGAAGGGGGAGCCATGAAACCAACGCCTGCCGCCGCAGGAACGGATAGAGCACCGGCAGCCAAAGAGGCTTTTTACCAGACAAAGCGGTTTCGGCAAAATATTCCGCTATTTGTCATGCTTATACCGGGAGTGCTTTATTATCTGATATTCCGCTATTTGCCTATGGGCGGTCTTGTGATCGCTTTCAAGAACTACAATTTTCACGATGGCATATGGTCAAGTCCGTGGGTAGGGTGGAAATACTTCGAGATTTTATTCCAGTCCAACGTCACGCTGCAAATCATCTGGAATACCCTTACCCTGAGCGTTTTGAACCTGGTCTTCGGGTTCCCTGCGCCGATTATTATCGCCATTGCTTTGAATGAGGTCCGGAAGAGCTGGCTGCAGCGCTGGATTCAAACCATTATTTATCTGCCTCATTTTTTGTCCTGGGTTATCGTTGCAGGCATTATCCTGACCCTGTTCTCCATCGACGGCGGCACCATCAACAAGCTGCTGGGCCATTGGGGGATGGAGCCGGTGCCTTTCCTGTACCGCGCAAACTCATGGATCGCCATCTTTATCGGCTCCGGCATGTGGAAGGAGATGGGCTTCGGCGCTATTATCTATCTCGCCGCTCTCTCGGGCATTGACCCCAGCCTGTACGAATCCGCGGGGATGGACGGCGCAGGCAAGCTGAGGCAGATTTGGCATATCACCTTGCCGGGCATCCGTCCTACGATTATCCTGCTGCTGATTCTTGGAATGGGCCGTCTGATGGAAGTAGGGTTTGACCAGGTTTACAATTTGCAGAATCCCACTGTCCTGCAGAAAGCGGAGGTCATCAGCACCTACGTGTACAAAGTGGGGCTGCAGCAGGCCCAGTATGGCCTGTCCACAGCCATGGGCTTGTTTGAATCTTTTGTCGGCCTGGTGCTTGTGCTGTCGGCCAATGCATTGGCCCGTAAATTCGATCAGGGATTATTCTGAAGAAAGGAGAGAAATCCTCGTGAGGGAATCCACAGGCGGAAAAATTTTTGTAAGCTTTATTCAAGTGATATTGATCATCATTTCGCTCACCTGCATCCTGCCTTTCCTGCATCTGATTGCGCTGTCCGTAAGCTCGGGGCATGCGGTTGACCTGGGTCAGGTCTGGTTCTGGCCGGTGGGGCTAGATTTTACCGTCTACAGATACTTTTTTGAGAATACGCCGGCTTTGCGCGCCTTTAACAACAGCGTGATCATTACCTTATGCGGAACGGCCTTGAGCATGCTGGCCACGGTGCTGACGGCCTACCCCTTATCCCGCCGTTACCTCTACGCGCGCAAGCCGATTACAACGGCCGCATTGTTCACCATGCTCTTCAGCGGAGGCATAATCCCTACTTATCTGGTCATGAATAGCCTGCATTTGACCAATACTTACTGGTCCCTCTGGTTTAGCGGGCTGATCAGCACCTATAATATGCTGATTATGAAAAGCTATTTTGAGAGCATCCCGGGAGAAGTGGTGGATTCCGCCCAGATTGACGGCTGCGGCGAGGTCCAGCTGCTCACGCGCATCATATTGCCCTTGTCTCTTCCCATGCTGGCTACGCTGACGTTATTCTACGGGGTGGGCTACTGGAACATGTTCATGAGCGTTATTCTTTACATCAATAAGACGAATTTGCAGAATCTTACTGTTATCGTTCAGGGGATGCTGCAAATTCAGGGGAACTTCAATGTGTCGGCCATGGATATGATGCAACAGCAGGAAATGGTATCCGAAAAGCTGAAAGCGGTTGGGGTTATGGTTATGGTTGTGCCCATGCTGGTGGTATACCCGTTCCTGCAGAAGTATTTTGTCAAAGGCATTATGCTTGGTTCTATCAAGGGTTAGCGGCAATAACGAAATTAATCATAGATTGAGGGGGATTCCGCATGTTTGGACCAACATCCGCACCAAGAACGAAAATCACGTTGGCACTGGGATTGTCGGCGGTTATGGCAGCAGGGGCAGCTGGTTGCAGTCAAAAGGAAGAGGGGACAACGGGGCAAGCCGAAAGAAAAGCCACAATTACCGTTTCCAACTATGACAGAGGCAATATTCCCGCAGCGGAGGGAACGGTTGAGGACAACCGTTGGACCAAGTGGATCAATGAGCATTCTCCCGTTACGGCTATGTATGTGCCGGTGGCCCGGGCGGAGGCAGTCAAGAAGCTGAATGTGTTGTTCGCATCGGGCAGTGCGCCGGATATTGTCAATGATTATGATACGGGGTTCCGTAATTCCCTATACCAGCAGAAGCAATTGATGCCCCTGGACGATTACTTGAAATATGCGCCTGAATACCAGAAGCTGCTGGAAAAGTACCCCCAGCTTCGCAAAATAGGCACCAAGCCGGACGGCAAGCTTTACGAAATCGGCAAAATTAATGAGCCTCATCTTCAGAGTGTAGCCTTTATCCGGATGGATTGGCTGAAAAAGCTGAAGCTGGAGGTTCCGAAGACCACCGACGAATTGTTTGTCGTTCTGAAAGCATTCGTTGAGCAGGACCCTGACGGCAACGGGAAGAAGGATACTTATGGCACCAATATGAGCTACACCTCGGACGGCATGGTGGATTCCATGTTCGGCTCGTACGGCTGGAAAATCTCCAATGATGACAAAATTATCAGGACTTGGGATAATATGCTTGAGTCTCTTAAATTCAAGAAAAGGTTATTTGAGGAAGGGCTTATCGATAAGGATTACCTGGCGGACAAGAATGGAGCCAAAGCCAAGCAGGATTATCTGAACGGAAAAATAGGCGTTTATCTTCCTCCTGTTGTCAGCAACTGGTTTGAGAGTACGGTAACGGACCTCAAAACGCTCCGCAAGGTTGTTCCGGAGGCGGAGATTGCGCCGATGGCGCAGCCCAAGTCTCCCATGGGGCAATTCGTTCATCATGTGGTCAATCCGGTTCAAATGACCACGGTGATCAATGCCGCGGCCAAAAACCCCAAGGCCGCTATGGAATATATTAACTTCATCATCAAGCCGGAGACCAGTCTGATTCTGAAAAAAGGAATTGAGGGGGAGCATTGGAAAAAAGGTGCGGACGGTTTTCCCAAGGTCATTGATGCTGCGAAGAATGCCAAAGAACTGGATTGGGCCATGGACTACTCCATGTTCTACTCGACCCCCGAGAATCCGCTTCTGATTTCCACCACTGCGTTCGACGTGAGTGATCCTGACCAGAAGGCCGGTCTGGACATGCTGAAGAAAGCCGACGAGTTTCTGCTTAATCCAGAGGCCCAGTATCCCGCGCTGAGTCACTATGAGCATATGCCTACTCTGTCGAGCGAGTTGGTAGTGATCAATACCAATGTCGACAAGGAAATGAAGGACATCTATACCAAAGGCATTATCGGCGGGGCCCAATATACCCCTGAGCAGGCCGTTGCAGATGCCAAAGCTGCCTGGGAGAGAGGCGGCGGCAAACAGATTGAGGAATTCATGAATACCTGGTATAAAGAAAATAAGGACAGAGCCTTCCTGGGTAAGGATATCCTGGAGTTGGTCCGCTCCCAACACAAGTAAGGGCCGAAGGGCCTGGAATAGGATAAATACGGACTTGGTTCGGCAAAGGCCGGGCCAAGTTTGCTTTAGGAACATTTTATATGAGAAGGAGTATATAAATCATGACAAATGAAATGCTGCTTCAAAAAATCGGATTGGTAGTGGACAAGCTTATGAATCTGGGCGGCAGCGACTATGAAAAGGATAAAACTGTGGTCCAGGCCGATACAAGAAAAGGGATTGTCCAACGGGATTTCGGAATTGAAGAATGGGACTGGCCCCAGGGCGTCGGTCTTTATAGTCTGTACAAGCTGCAGAAGTATTACAGCGATACTCGCTATATGGAGTTTCTTCAGAACTGGTATTCTCGTAATTTGGAGGTCGGTCTGCCGTCAAAAAATATTAATACGACCGCTCCTTATCTGGCCCTGGTTCTGCTCCTGGATCAGCTTGAGCCTTCCAACCAGTTGGAACAGTTATGCCGGAATCACGCGGACTGGCTCGTTCATGAGCTGCCCAAAACCAAAGAAGGCGGCTTCCAGCATACAGTCACTGCTATTGGCAACCGGGATGGAATCCACTTGCACAATGGGCAGTTATGGATTGATACGCTTTTTATGGCGGTTCTGTTTCTGAACCAAGCCGGGCGCAAGTTCAACCGACCGGAGTGGGAGCAAGAAGCAGTACACCAGATTCTGCTTCATATCAAGTACTTGTTCGACAAACATATCGGACTGTTCTTCCACGGCTGGAGTTTCGAGCGCAATGATAATTTCGGCAGCATCTTCTGGTGCCGCGGCAATTCCTGGTTCACCTACGGCCTCGTCGATTACCTAGAAACTTGCCAGGATACGATTAACCCGGGCGTCCGTCAATTTCTGGTTGATACGTATAAGGCTCAGGTCGATGCTCTGGTTCCGCTCCAGGCCGCTTCCGGTCTCTGGCACACAGTCCTGCAAGACCGGGCCAGCTATGAAGAGGTATCCGGATCGGCCGCAATTGCCGCGGGTATCCTCAAAGGCATAAAAGCCGGTATACTGGATACCTCCTATCAGGCTGTTGCAGACAAGGCCATCCGGGCGGTTTGTCAAAATATCAGCGGGGACGGAACCGTGCTGAATGTGTCGGCCGGAACCGGTATGGGCATGGATAAAGACCATTATAAAAACATTACCATTATGCCGATGGCATACGGACAGTCCCTTGCTCTTATTGCTCTGTATGAAGCTTTAAAATAATACAGGTAAAATGAAAACCTTGTTTGCTTGGAAGGAAGCGTTTTAAAATACAGTAAGAAATTCAAGGGGGGAGCCGACTGCATCTGACGAGCTGGCCGGGGTATATAGCCGGAAAAATAAAGGGCAGCTTCAAGATCAAACTGATCGTGCTGCTCTCGTGTATGGTAACACTTGCCTTTGCCTTGGCAGGCTGGATGGTTTACCGGTCAAATATCCAGTTAATGGAGGATGAAATCAGCAAGCAGTTCTCCATCGCCAACGAACAGGCTTTGGCCAGACTGGAGATGTCCTTCCAGGAAATTAACCGGGTATCCCAATCCATTATCCTGAATCCGTACATCGAACTGTTCCTCAGGGAGAACAGCGTTCCCGTAAGCGATTCCTACACCCAATTCAAGAACCGCAAGTATGTGGAAGAGCAGTTGAATATGCTGCTGGTGGATGCACCGTCCATCCGTTCCGTTTTCCTGTACAATGAGAACGGGGAAATGACGGTTCTCTCCAAAACCGGTGCGTCAGGAGAGCCCGGAACGGATGACTTGACCAGGATGATGGAAAAGCTTAAGCCCCATCGGGGGAATATGGTCTGGGGCCGGGCCAAAGCTGCCAGCACCATTGATCCGGACGGTCGCAGAACGGTTCTGGTTGCTGCCAGACGGATGCTCAATGAGAAGCTGATCCCGTACGGCACCATGGTGATGGTGATGGAGGAAAGCCTGGTATCCAAGGTGCTGCGGGATCTTACGGAGAATGGGAGCGGCAAGGTGCTTCTGCTGGAGCCTATGGGCGGTATGCTCTACTCCAATACCGACCAGAGCGAAATGGAGCAACTCTTGCAATTGACAGAGGCAAATTATCCCCGTTATGTCAAAATGAATGGCATCACCTATCTGTTTGTCCGCCATGAGCTGATTCCGGCAGGCTTTACCCTATACGGAGGAGCTTCCTTGCAGGAGATACAGAGGAAAAATAAAGACATCATCCAGGTATTGGCATTCGCCGGAATCGGCGTGATCCTGCTCAGCGCACTACTTATTACGATTTCCACCCGGACGCTCCTGACTCCTCTGGCCCATCTGATGCAGGGACTGCGTACGGTGCGTTCCGGCGATTTCACGGTCCGTGTCAGAGTGGATTCCGGTGATGAGCTGGGCTACATCGGAGACAGCTTCAACAGCATGGCGGAGCAAGTGAGCGAGCTGATCAACAAGGTATATTTGGCCCAGATCAGCCAAAGGGAATCGGAGCTGAAGGCCATCCAGGCACAGCTGAACCCCCATTATCTACACAACCTGTTCAATGAGCTGTATTGGAAGCTGTACAGCAACGACCAGGAGGAGGTGGCACTTCTGATCAACGCCATCTCGGAGATGTTGAAGTATTCCCTTAAATCTGTCCAGACGGATACGACTCTTGGCGAAGAGCTGCATCAGATCCGCAATTACATCAAGATCCAGACAGAGCTATTCACCGGCGAGATTGAAACCATTATTCAAGCTGAGGAGTCCCTGCTGAATCTACGGATGATGCGATCCCTCTTGCTGCCGGTGGTGGAAAATGTTTTTGTACACGCTTTCCGTGATATGGAGAAAGACCGGGTGCTGCGGATTAAAGCGTTCGTGTTAAATGAGGCGCTGCATATCGAGGTGGCTGACAACGGATGTGGCATGGATAAAGAAACCCTGAGAACCTTGACAGAGGCGGAGGCTGTACTGCCGGACGGCAATAAGACGGGAATCGGCTACAAAAGTGTGCTGCGGCGCATTCAACTGGTATACGGGCCCGCATATGGAGTAGAAATTACTAGCAGTAAAGGGAAAGGAACGGTTGTTCACATGACGCTTCCTATTAAATTCGGGACACTGGGGAGTCATGAGGAGGGGAACGGATGAGGAGCAAGCTGTTTATTGCAGAAGATCAGCCCAACTTCCGCAGGGGGCTGCTGAAGCTGGCGGGGAAGCGGTCCGCCGAGTGGGAGGTGACGGGGGAAGCGGCCAATGGCCGGGACGCCTTGTTAATGATGGAGAAATGTGTCCCGGATCTCTTGCTGACCGATATCCGGATGCCCCATATTGATGGTCTGCAGCTAGCAGAAGAAATCAGAAGCCGCGGCTGGCTGACGAAGATTGTGATTGTAACCGGATTCAAGGATTTTTCGTATGCCCAGTCCGCCGTCAAGTTCGGGGTCCTGGACTTTATCACGAAGCCTTGTGTAGAAACGGATATATTAAGCGTACTCGACCGGATTTATGTGCAGCTGATTGAAGAAAGCCAGTCCCAGCTCTTGGTGGAGGGCTGGAAGCGCCAGCATGAAGACAGCGAGCTGCGTTCGGCTATTATGGGCATGCCCTGCAGCGGCGAAGAGGTGGAGGCTTTGCTGAAGCGGATGAAGCAATGCGAGCTGCATTTTTTCCGTTTTCCTACCTATTTCCCCCCGGAGAAGCATTATTCCGCCCAGGATGTGCCGCTTTTGCAGTTTGCTTTCGCCAATATTTCCGAGGAACACTTGAATAAATGGTTTCCCGGCGGCTTTCGCCTGTTTCCCTTGAACGCATCGGTTTGGGCTTTATTGGTGGACCGGAGTGCTTCCCGGCCGGATACATCCCCCTCATGGCTGCAGATACTCACCGATTCGGTCCATCATTATCTGGGGCTGGCTCTTAAATGCAGCGGACAAGGGCTATGCGCCAGCACGGAGGAATTGCGCCAGGGCTACAGACGGTATTGCCGGGAAGGGGACAGGGACCACGGTTCTGCCAATGAATCACTGCTCAACCAGACGGCGCTTTACGAGAAGGAGAAGGAAATTATAACCTGGCTTATGTCGGAGGATAACAGCCGCCTGAGCCGGGAGCTGCAGGAGCGAGCCATCCGGATCAGCCATTTGCCTCCGCAAACCGGCAAGATCGAGGCGCTGCTGCTGGCTGCTGCCATTCTCCGGCTGGTGCAGGTCCGGTTTCCCGAATGGCAAATGCCCGTGCGCCCCATAGAGTGGGATTCTGTCTACAGATGTGTGACGCCGGAGGATATTGCGGTATGGCTGCAGGGATACATCCATGAATTCCTGCAGTCCCACAATAACTGGCTTGCCAGCAAGAATGATAACCCGGTCAAGCAGGCCATCCGGTTTATTGAAGAATCATACATGGGGGTATGCGGCTTGGCCGAGGTGGCGTCCCATGTCCATCTCAACCCCAGCTACTTCAGCAATCTGTTTAAAAAGGAAACCGGGGAAAGTGTAACCGGCTATATCCAGAACCTGCGCGTACAGAAAGCGAAGCTTCTGCTGAAAAGCACAGATATGAAAATATTCGAAATTTCCGAGGCCACCGGCTTCAACGACTCCAATTATTTCACGCATATGTTCAACAAAATAGCGGGAGTCTCCCCCAAAGAATACCGCAAACAGATGGCCGGCCAGTGACTCTTCCAGGAAAAGTGTTCATTTACACCATTTCCAAACCGGTTTAATATGAATTTCTGAAGGAACTTCATCCACTGGCAGACAAGCATCGCAGCCGAATCATGGGGAGTGAATTGTGGGAATCCGTTTTGTCAAAACGGCGGCTGCCGTGTATCTATCTATCCTGGCCGCCAAGCTGCTTTTTCTTAAAGTAGGTGTTTAATGCGTACTAGCAGCTTTGACGCTTCTGAAGGACCAAGAATTGATAGAATTATATTACCTTGTTTTGAAACTTGATATTGACAAGGAGTTTCATATAATGTGTCACATGATATTGGCGCGTCCCGTTTTTGTTATCGGGAGTGGCCTTTTTTTATTGCGTTTGAACGGTTGTTAAGGGGGAAATATGGGGAGCTATTTTCATCAATACTGTCCAGAGGGGACAGTTAGTAAGTACAGACTCATCGTATTTGATGATGAGAAGAAACCATTCATACCTCTCACCGAATATTATCATCATCAAATTACTAGAATTGGTGAGAGTTCTGTTATTGCGTTAAGAACTCTCCATGTCTGGAGAGTTCATTTTATAAGTAATAAATGTTAAAATTGCAGCCTGTTAGATTAAACTTTCCTCAGTAGAGTCCTTAATCAATAAATATTCGATGGTTAGCATACCCTTAATCCGCCGATTGAACCACCGAATGCCGCGATGCCATGCTGGACAATACAAACACGGCAATGATGGCGATGAGTACGCCGAGTACCCCGAACCAGGTAATGGATGCCAAAGAAACACGGTTAACGATCAGCCCGCCGATTCCTGCGCCGACAGCCATGGCAAGCTGCATCATGGAACTGTTCAAGCTCAGCATGACGCCCGAGGATTCAGGAACAAGCGAAACCAGGTTAAATTGCTGCGCGGGAGCTGATGTCCATGCGGCAAAAGACCAAAGAATCAGAACGGCGAATACGGAAATGACCGACTGTCCAACTAAGGATAGCAAAATCAACGAAATGACGTGAAGCACCATCCCTGAAACGAGCGTGAATATGATGCCCCGTTTATCTGCGCTGTAGCCGCCGACTTTCGAGCCAATCAAACTGGCAACGCCGAACACAAACAGAGCTGCGCTAATCAATGATTCATTTAAATGAGTCACCTTTAGCAGAAAAGGGGATAAGTAAGTATAGGCAAGGGAATATCCTCCCAACCAGAAAAAAGTAATCGCTAAAGCAACCAAAACCTGAGGTTTTTTTAACAAAGCAAATTGTTTGATCAAAGGGACAGGCTTGTCGCCCTGCATACGTGGTAAAACCGCAGCAATGACAAGCATGGCCAAGCCCCCGACAATTGCGATGGACAGAAATACCGCTTTCCAGCCAAAAGCCGAGGCTACCATTCTGCCGAGCGGGACGCCGATGATGAGCGATGCGGTAATGCCCATGGTGACGTTGGCGATGGCGCTTGCCTGCTTACCTGGCGGAGCGATTTTGGCGGCGATGCTGAGCGCGTTAACTGTGACCACCCCGGCACCTAACGCCGTAATGATTCTCGCGGCAATGAAGAAACCGAAGCCGGACAATATAAATGTCAGCAGATTTGCGGCAATAAAGAGGCCCAGCGAATAGAGTAGGAGCTTACGCCGGTCCATTTTGGCCGTCAGCGCCATCAAAATAGGCGTGCCGACCGCATAGGCCAGGGAATAAACCGTAATGAGCTGGCCTGCTGTCGCAACGCTTGTTCCCAACGTCTCTGCGATTCGGTCTAATATCCCGGAAATGATGTAATTGGATGTTCCAACTAAAAAGCTGATCAAGACTAGAACGTAAATTTTCCATGTGCTCTTCATAATTCACTCTCCTGATATGTTTTAAATAACTATATTTTTGTCGATAACGAGAAACCGCCACGGCTGCATGTTAGCAGCTGATGGAGCCAGCGCGGGGCTTGCCGCAATATTTCGGTCAATTCCTCCCGCAAAATCTTAATCTCGGGATCATAGCTACGAACGGATCGGCGTTCTCGAATAATATCAAAAAAAGTTGGTGCTCCCTCGTTTGCGACGATTGTGAAACCGACATGGTTCTCTCCTCCTTTTGGAAAAACGTCATTCAGCATTTTGTTTCAATACAACATAAGTTGTTTGAACAACATTTGTTGCATTTGTATGTTATAATAACAACCGAATGGTACGCAATCATCAATAACCATAAACCGTTGTTTAGACAACACCATTTCTATAATGTCGTTTTACTGGGGAGATCTTAACCATGACAATTAAAAAGAATGAAGCTGATCCTCGTGTGATGCGTACACGGCGACTCCTTCAAGACGCTTTTGCTTCATTAATTCAAGAAAAAGATTTTGAATCGATAACCGTTAGGGATATTGCAGAGCGGGCTACTGTTAACAGAGCGACTTTTTATGCGCACTTTGTAGATAAATACGAAATCCTTGAGGCCAGACTAATGGAATCATTTATGACAATCATAAATCGTAGAATAAGCGGTCACGAAGTCTTAAATGAAGAAACAATTCAGAATATTTTTCTGGGGTTATGCGAATTTCACAAGGGTCTAAGCACTATGTGCAAAAGAAGAAATACATCGCTTGTACCTGTATTCGAAATTCAAATAAAGGAAAAAATTCAAACGATACTTCTTTCCTTTATAGACAAAGACAAGATGCTATCGACTCCAAACGCGCAATTCTTAATATATACAGCTTCTATCATGTTAAGTTGGGGGATGTATGGGGCGGCTTACGTTTGGAACAAAGAGGGGCGTTTAATAAGTGCGGAATCATTCGTTAAACAGTCTTTGCCCTTAGTGATGAACGGAGCCAAAGAACTGCTGGGATAGGTCCTGTCGCTATTGCTCTGCGTCACTTTCTATTAACCTGGCTAAAAAAAGCAGGGCATCGATGACGCACTTATTCAACCTTATTCCGGACATGAAAGCAGAAAATCTTTGGAAGTATACTCAAAGCTGGCAATTACCGATGCTCAAAATGAGTATAACGAGGTTATTAATAAATTCCCAATTTAATCCATACATTTACGGGTCGTGTCAGCTACGCTGGTACTACCCCGTAAACCCGGAAGCACCGTTCAAAAAGAGTCGTTGGGGTATCCCACGACTTTTTTTATTGAGTTAAATTGGTGTTCATCAGCACGACTTTTGGCGCGGTTGCCGGCCCGAATCTCGTAAATTTTACAGGTGGAATAGCGACTTCACTGGGTACTCCTGCTTTATCCGGACCGTTCATGTTGGCGGCTTCTGTATATCTAGTGGCAGGATTCGTATTGCTCATCTTCCTGCGGCCAGATCCATTACTCGTGGCCAAAGCAATTGCAGACGCACATAGTCAGAGTAGCAAAATGCAATCTCATACTCCGGAAGCAAGTGTAAATAGACGGGGGATCATCGTCGGCGCGTCGGTGATGGTGTTAACCTAGATTGTGATGATTGGCATTATGACCATGACACCGGTTCACATGAAACATCATGGTCATGGACTTGGTCAGGTTGGTATGGTGATCGGGATTCATGTTGCTGCTATGTATCTGCCTTCTCTATTGATCGGTATTCTCGTCGATAAATACGGCCGGAAACCGATGTCCTATGCGTCCGGCGTGACCTTGCTCTTGGCGGGATTACTCGCAGCATTCGCACCGGGTGACTCCATGGTACTACTGGTTCTTGTACTCGTGCTGCTTGGTCTAGGGTGGAATTTCGGCCTTATCAGCGGGACAGCAGCAATTGTCGATGCCACGACGCCAGCAACTCGCGCCAAAACACAAGGAACGGTGGACGTACTGATCGCGCTAGCCGGGGCATCCGGAGGTGCATTGTCCGGAATGGTAGTGGCACATTCCAGCTATTCGACACTCTCATTGGCCGGAGGATTCCTAGCCTTGCTTCTTATACCGGCTGTTCTTTGGTCTAGGAGAAAGGCATGATGGCTTATTGGGAATTTGAAATGGTTGGCCAAAAACACAGAATTGCAATAGAATGCAAAAATTACACTAATGATATTCAGATAGGAAGAATCAGAGACTTCTTTGGGGTTGTTTATGATATTGGGAATATTAAAGGGATTTTTGTTACAAAAAAAGGTTACCAAAGCGGTGCTAAAAGTTATGCTGATTACTATGGGATCTCATTACAAGAAATGAGAGAGCCTACAGAAGAAGACTGGAAAGGACGTGTTAGAAAGATCGGTTTTGATATTATTGCTTATTCAAATCACATTAAGAGAACCAATGTTCTAATTAACAAGGAGTGGTCCGAGAATAATGGATCAGTTGAAGAAATAGATAAAACTCAGATTTACGGGCAAACGGATAAAGTTGTTTTAATAAATGAAATGGGAGACGAAATAACAACGGTAACTGATCACCTCAGAAGCTGAGTTTTTTGCTAAGGCTATTTTAAAAGATGTAAAGTCTGGAGACATCAAATTCTTCGATGAAGAAGGAGGTGTTAAGTAACAAAAATTGTAGTAAGCCCGCAAAGATAAATCAAAAAGTTGGATTCCGTTTGCTTACTAAGTTTGGAAGTAAAGGTGTAGTGAATCTCGGCAAGATGATCCCGTTAGCCGGTGTGATCGAAAAATCAGCGCGCCTCAATTTAGGCCAGCTGGTTTTTTTATGCTTTTTTCTGAATGAAAAGTAGAATGAAAAGGCTGTGATAAAAATATCGGCAAAAATAAAACGTATGATTGTGACACAATCCATGCGAATCCAGTAATAACAAGGGCTTATCCCGCTTTATAGACATATGTATAAAATACGGGTTTTGTGAAGAAGTATATAGAGAAAAGCGCGCAGTACGCTGATTCAACGTTTATTTCGTCCAATTTAGGATTTTAGTTAATAATATTAGAACAGCCACAAGCTACTTTCTTTTTCCTTTCACAAGGAGTTTTTATCGTAATGATGTGTAACAATCCGTACAAGTTCTTGTCCTCACAGCTTTGCCGCTGATCATTATTCTGATCAGCGGCTCTTTAAGAGAATTTTTATGTCACTTGTCAAACCTATCCACGTTCAGTCAATATCCGTTTTCACACTAATGCTCTTGTTTTGTTCAAGCTCTTCATGTAATTCGTTTAAAAGTGCTCATGCGCATCCTTAACAGATTGGTTGATGGAATCCGGGTTAGTCAGATCCACCTGAAGCGGTAAAAACAGCTCAGCCGAAACGGGATGGTGATTTTCCCACGAACATCCCCTCTCTCCATCTCATCCGTGACGCTCATGCCCTTGTTCCGATATGTAGAATTCAGAAACCCTCGTTATGTACCGTCGTGCAGGGTGAAAAAGTGATTATGCTTGGAAATGAGAGCTATAAATACGGTGTTTCGGATTATTTAGCTGTTTCTTTGGATGTGCCGATTACCGGACAGGCAATTAAACCTTCTCCAGAGTCACCCTTTTTATCTATCCGTCTTGATCTTAACGCAGGTGAAATCTTTCAAGTCATGAAGGAAAATCAACTTATGCCGAATAAGACGAATAGTTCCCCCAAAGGGCTGTTGTTGGGACATTGAGCCTCCCTCTTCTCGACGCCATGGTCAGGCTATTAAGACTACTAGAAACACCAAAGGACATAGCGGCAGTATCGCCGTTAACGATAAAAGAAATCATTTACAGGCTATTAAGTGAAAAAGAAGGAGATGTCTTTAAGCAAATTGCTACCTCCGGGAGCCATTATGCGATGATCGCAGAAGTAGTGGAACGGATTAAAAAGGACTTTAATAAACCACTGCGTATAGACGAGCTTGCCCATCACGCCAATATGAGTGCTTCATCGTTATACCGCTACTTTAAGCAAGTCACCGCTATGACTCCCGTACAGTATCAGAAGCAGATACGATTGCAAGAAGGACGCCGCCTTTTAATAACGGAGTCTACGAATGTGGCAGATACTGCTTTCCGTGTCGGCTATGAAAGTCCGTCACAATTCAGCCGGGAATATACTCGATTGTTCGGATTTTCTCCAACAAATGATATCTTAAAGCATTAACTTATTAAAATAATGGAGCCTATCTCCTTTACTTCCCATCTTTGGTGTATGTATTGGATGTTTACCCCTTTTTTTGCCAAAAAATATCCCCTCCAAGTGATCTCTCCAGCCTTCATGATAGCATGAGGGCTTTTTTGAGTGTCTACTTAAAGGGGATACTACGAAGCATTATCTGTTTTTTTATATCTAATGGATCATATTTAAGTACGGATCAATCTGCAGGCATTTTATCTATTCTTTGCGCCAACTTAGTAATTAACTCCATGTCCTGTTCTGTTAATTGATCAAGAAAATGTTTGCGAACTGCATTAGCGTATATGGGACGAGAAGCATCCACGGCTGATTTTCCAGCGGAAGTAATGATAACTTGAACACCATTCCCTGTGTCTAATGGTTTCCTCAGTACAAGCCCGCGCTGTTCCATCCGCGTTAGATGATGAGACAATCGACTCTTCGTCCACTCCATCGATTCGACTAATTCCTGTTGGCGAAGCTCACCATTCCCTAGATCAACTAACCTCATTAATATTCCAAAATCGCCCTCTTCTGATAGTCCTGTCTCGGACATTTCTTTTACTACACGGCCGAAAATATTCTTATACGTGCATTTCCACACATACCATAATTGCATTTCCTCTTCATTTAACCAGTTCTTATCCATATTCACATTTCCTTTTCATTTAGTTTCGTTGTTACATAGGAAAGAAAATAGGGGATTTTTGCCTAAGTATGGAATCCTTCTCGGTGGATGATGATGATTCAGAGAAAATTAACGCAAGGCTAGTGGGAAATTATATTACATTCTTGTTGATGTGTCAACTTCAATGCGTTATAGTAAGTAAACTTACCAATAGGTTGACGCGTCAACTTCGATATGTTACAGTGAATTCGTCAAAGGTTGACGCGTCAACCTACTTGACATTTCAGATATACAACAAAGGTTGCACATGGATGCAAGAAAGGACGGTTTTATCATGCATAATAAACGTGTCGCCTTGGTTACCGGGGCAAATCAAGGAATCGGTCTTCAGGTCGCAAAGGATCTTGTCGCAAACGGCCTCACTGTGCTGGTCGGATCGCGCAACTTCGAGCGGGGCGAGGCTGCAGCTAAGGAGATTGGGCCTGGCGCCATAGCGCTCCAGCTGGACGTGACAGATCAGGCTTCAATCACCGCTGCAGCAGAGCGCATACGCAAGGAGCTTGGACGCCTCGACGTACTCGTCCAAAACGCAGCTATCTCAAATACAAGACAGGGCTCCATGTCCGTCCAGGAGTACGCTAACTTGACCCTTGCGAGTAACGTATCCCTGGATGAAGTGCGGGCAGTGTGGGAAACCAACGTGTTCGGTGTCCTTGCCGTTTACCAGGCAGTGCTGCCACTCCTGCGCGAGGCACCGCAAGCAAGTATCGTCAACGTATCAAGTGGCGTTGGCTCCCTGACGAGTAACTCGGATCCGGCCTATGCCTACCGCTCGTTCTTCCGCCCCGGCTACCCGGCTTCCAAGACGGCTCTCAACGCTATGACGCTCGCCATGGCGATCGAGCTGGAGTCGACGGGAATCAAGGTCAATGCGGTCTCCCCGGGCTTCACCAAGACGGCTCTTAACCTTGAGGGCACGCAGACTGTCGAGGATGGCGCTTCCGAGATCGTGCGCGTTGCGCTGCTCGGTCCGGATGGCCCGACAGGTACGTTCACGAGCGCAACATTTGGAACGATTCCTTGGTAATCGGTAAAGCTATGCCTTTCTCACGAGCGTGAGCAGATGGTGTGCTGTAGACGTTTGAGCACCAGGGTGAAGGTGATGACACGCCAACGAGTTGATATGTCAACCTATTGGCGTGTCAGATATATGACAAAGGTTGCACATGGATGCAAGAAAGGACGGTATTATCATGCATAATAAACGTGTCGCCTTGGTTACCGGGGCAAATCAAGGAATTGGTCTTCAGGTCGCAAAGGATCTTGTCGCAAACGGCCTCACTGTGCTGGTCGGATCGCGTAATTTCGAGCGGGGCGAGGCTGCAGCTAAAGAGATTGGGCCTGGCGCCATCGCGCTCCAGTTGGACGTGACAGATCAGGCTTCAATCACCGCTGCAGCAGAGCGCATCCGCAAGGAGCTTGGACGCCTGGACGTACTCGTCCAAAACGCAGCTATCTCAAATACAAGACAGGGTTCTATGTCTGTCCAAGAGTACGCTAAATTAAACCTTGCGAGTAACGTGTCCCTAGATGAAGTGCGGGCAGTGTGGGAAACGAACGTGTTCGGCGTCCTTGCCGTATACCAAGCGATGCTGCCACTCCTGCGCGAGGCACCGCAAGCAAGCATCGTCAACGTATCAGGTGGCGTTGGCTCGCTGACGAATAACTCGGACCCGGCCTATGCCTACCGCTCTTTCTTCCGCCCCACCTATCCGGCATCCAAGACGGCTCTCAACGCTATGACGCTCGCCATGGCGATCGAGCTGGAGTCGACGGGAATCAAGGTCAACGCAGTTTCCCCGGGCTTCACCAAGACGGCTCTCAACCTAGAGGGCACGCAGACTGTCGAGGAGGGTGCCTCCGAGATCGTGCGCGTTGCGCTGCTCGGCCCAGACGGCCCGACAGGTACGTTCATGAGCGCAACATTTGGAACGATTCCTTGGTAGTTGGTAAAGCCTAAGCCATGAATCCTTCTGGAATGTAGTCGCTGTCCGTGCTATATATCAGCTTTTCGACGAGGCAACAGCTCCAGCAAGTATTGAACTCCACTCCTTCTTTAATAATGTGTCACGATATATAAAAATAATGCAAAATGATGAAAGCAGCAAGTGGCCATGGAAAGGATAGATTGAAAACAAGCTCCTGACAGGAAAACGAATTCCTGCAGGAGCTTGTTTATTACAGCCCTGATTATGCAGTTCCGCTCCCCCACCCTGTTCCGAGGTGCTATTTCGCCGAGAACAGCTGCTTATCTCGTCAAGATAGCATCGACATCCTTCTTCAAGGCATCTAGACTTTTCTGAATGTCCAGCTTGTCCATCCAGATGTCGCTAAGACGGGTAACGAGCTGGTTTTCGACCTCGTGATAAACACCGGTTCTTGCACGCATTTTACTGAACTTAAGCTCGTCTATGGCAATCTGGTAGTCAGGCAGCGCGGCGATCGTCTTTTTCATCAGATCTGTGTCCAATGAAGTAAGTCTTGTCGGCAAATAGCCTGTGTTAACGGAAGCGTAAGCTGCTTGCTCGGTATCTGTGATCCATTTCATAAACTCGAACGCTGCAGCTTTTTCAACATCACTGCCAGTATTCGCCATGTAAATATTAGATCCTCCGACAGACACGGCACGTGTGCCCTTCTCTCCGGCCGGAATCATAGCTAAGCCGAGGTCGACCTTGCTCTTGGCTGCGAGGCCCAAAAAGATTTTGTAGCCGCCAATGCTTGAGAAGGTAAGGAGCGTGTCAGGGCTTGAAACAGCGCCAATGAACTCATTTTGCTGTGTTGCGCTCAGCACCTTGAGCAGCCCTTTGGCAATCAGATCATTGAGGTAGGTGATCAGATCGACAGCACCTTTGCTGTTGATGTTGGTCGCAGTTTCATCGTCATTCAGCACCGTGGTATTGGAGTAGGAGTACAGAAGCGCCTCCATCACCCACATATCGTTATTGTATAAGTACATCGGCGTTTTTCCGGTAGCCTCATAGGCTGCTTTCAAATAGCCTTCCAGCTCGGCAAATGTCGTCGGCCCTTTCTCGCTCAAGCCTGCTTTTTTTGCCAATGTCTTATTGATATACATGACAGGCAGGCTGCGCATATGAGGGAAGGCGTACATATCGTCACCGACATAGAGGTTGCCTAGATCGCCGATTTTAAAGTCATTCTTGCTGAATTCGCTCGCTTGGATGAAAGGCTCCAGATCCACAATTGTGTTGTTGTCCGCAAAGCCCTTGGTCATTGCCACCTCGTCGATGAAGACGTTAGGGAGCGTTTTGGCAATAGCGGCGGCATTGATCTTCTTCTGCAATTCCCAATAGTCGCCCTGATATTCGGCATTGACATGAATGTTCAGCTCAGCACCCTTCGTCTTATTGAACTGATCGACCAGGTCTTTATTGACCTGCTCCATAGCAGACGTCCAGAAATGGAGCTCAACAACCTTATCTCCTTTTGTATACTTCACAGCTTGCTGGTTAGAACCGGATTGACCACAGCCGGCCAACAGCACAGTCGTGGCCATGATAGCTGTTGTGATCGGGATAAACTTCTTTTTCATGGCATGCAATGTGGTTGTCATAATTTCCCTCCAGTTATTCTCATTTTACGCCTGAGTAAGTGAATGCCCGAATGATGTGCTTTCTAGCAAGGCTAAACATAATCAAAATCGGCAGAATCAGCATCATGTTGCCGGCCATTACGATATGGGGGTTTAACCCTTCCGCATCCTGTAGCTTTTTTACGCCAAGCGGGAGCGTCCGTACTGCATCGGTCGTAGTCCACGCAAGCGGGAAGAAGTAACTGTTCCATGTCCCGATGAAGGTAAGCAGCGCAAGTGTTGACAAGGTAGGAATGGCCAGCGGCAGCATGATTGTACGGATAATTTTGAATTCGCTGGCGTTGTCCAGACGGGCGGCCTCCAGAATGGAGTCCGGTACTTGCATAAACGTCTGTCTCAGCATAAAAATAGCCAGTCCGCTTGCGATGAATGGAACGATCAGGGAAATATACGTATTAAGCAGCCCCGTCTCGGCAAACATGACGAAGATCGGAAGAAATATGAGCTGCCCCGGAATCATCATCGTAAAGAGAACCAGGCTGAACAATACGTTCTTCCCACGGAATTGGTACCGTGCAAATGCAAATGCTGCAGGAACGACAACGAGAAGCTGTCCAATCATCGTGCCAAAGGTAATGATGATGGAGTTTTTCGTATAATGCATAAAGTTGATTCTTGTAAAAGCGTGCTTGAAATTGATCCACTGCAGCTTATCTACCCAAAATTTCGGAGGCATCGCAATGACTTCATCCAAGGTTTTGAAGGCGCTCAGCAGCATCCAGTAAAATGGCGCCAGAAATATAAGGATGAGCCCTGCAGACAACAACAACCGGATAATGATTTTAGGGGTCTTGAGTCAGAGATTCATAGGTGTTTCTCCCCCTTTAACGATAATGAACACGCTTGTTAAGCACTTTAAAGTAGACTAGTGTGATCAGACCTACCATAGCCATCAACACAACGGCAATCGCCGATGCATACCCGACGCGGTAATATTCGGAGCTTTGCTTATAAATGCTGTAGATAAGCGTATTCGTTGCATTGGACGGTCCACCGTTTGTCATGACGCTGATCGTTTCAAAGGCCTGGAAGGAGCTGATGATATTCATAAGAACCAGAAAGAACAACGTAGGAGAAATCATCTTCAGCGTAATTTGAAAAAATACTGAGCTTTTTGAAGCACGATCCAGTGCCGCTGCCTCATAGAGATAAGGCGGGATGGAACCGAGTGCGGACAAAATAATCAGCACGTTGAAGCCAACGGACTTCCAGACCGATACCAGAACAATCGAGAGTAAGGCCATACGCTTATCGGTTAGCCAGCCCACGGGATCTACCCCGAAGAGCGACAGGATGTAGTTAAATAATCCTTTGTCCGAATTCATCAGCCACATCCAGATGAGCGATACAGAAACGAGCGAAATAATGTTCGGTGTAAAGCTGATCGTCTGGATAAACCGGTTCACCACGGTGTTTTTTCGTAAAAATAATGCGAGCAGCAGAGCGAGCACCATGACCAGACTGACATCCATGACCGTGTACCAGATCGTGTTCATTAACGTTTGACCAAAATCACGGCTTGTAAACAGCTCGGTATAGTTCTTCAATCCGACAAACTTCATCGGCCCCCGCATATTCCAGGAGAAGAAGCTCAGATAGATGTTGTAGCCGATCGGATATATATAAAAGGTGACCAAAATAAGAACGGCCGGTGCAACCATCATGTAAGGCAACATCCGCCTCAAGGTTCCTTTGCTGCTCATGGTCTTACACTCATTAATGCGGAGTTTGACGAAGTAACGTCCGCTTGATGAATTCGCTGCTCATTGGCATCGAAGAAGGTTAGATGGGCAGGCTCGACATACAGAGTGGCCTGGTTCAACTCGCGCACCACGCTATCAAAGCATTTAATGACAATGCTCCGGCTCTGATCAAGCTGAGCCTTGTAAATAGTTTCAGCGCCTAAAACCTCGCGTGTAGTCAGCATACCTTCAAAAGTAAGGACAGAGCTGCTTGCGCTAGGCTCAACGGCATCCAGGCTGAATTTCACCTTCTCCGGCCTGAAGCCGACGTATTTCGCTTCCTTGGGAGCGAGCTGCCTGAGTGCGCTTTGGCAGTGCTGCAGCTCCAGAATATTCATGGCAGGAGTACCTATAAATTTGCTGGAAAAAATATTTTCAGGCTGCCGGTACATGTGATGGGGCGTATCCTCCTGCATGATTTTTCCGCCGTTCATCAGTACAATTTTGGTCCCCATACTCATCGCCTCGACCTGATCATGCGTAACGTATACGATGGTCGCTCCAAGCTTTTTATGAAGCTCAATGAGCTCTTCGCGCATTTGCTGTCTCAGCTTGGCATCCAGATTGGATAATGGCTCATCCATCAGGAAGATGGCGGGCTTTTTGACCATTGCTCTGGCGAGCGCCAGCCGCTGCCGTTCCCCGCCTGAGAGAAATTCAGGCTTCTTGTGCAAATGCTTGGTTAGTCCAACCGTTTCGGCAATGTCTGTGATCAATCGCTTCCGCTCGTCCTTGGGTACCTTATTATTTTTGAGACCGTACTCGATGTTCTGCTCCACCGTCATCGTCGGATACAAGGCGTAATTCTGGAATACCATGGCCAGATTTCGCCTGCCGGGCTCCACCTTGCTCATATCTTGACCCCCGATGAAAATCGAGCCACCTGTGTTCTCCTCCAGTCCCGCGATCATGCGGAGCGTGGTAGATTTGCCACAGCCGGACGGTCCTACAAGCACCGTGAAGCTGCCGCTCTCAATGGTCAGATTGAGGTTCTCGATGATGTATTTATCCCCGTACTTTTTTTCTACATTCTGCAGTACTATGCTGCTCATATCCGCGACCTCCGTCTAGCCTTAATCATCTCACGCAATGCTGCACTATAGGTCACTGGTTAAGACTGCCTAGATTCTCTGATCCGGTAGCCTACATCTGGGTAGTCCGTTATTATGGCATCTACACCAGCCTCGATCATGCGCTCGATATCGGCCTCTTGGTTAACGGTCCAGGCATTGACTTGGATGCCGGCTTGATGCGCCTGCTCCACAATGCTCTTGTCCACGACAGAGAACAGCGGATGAAGGGCATCGGCTTTAGCCGATTTTGCATAGGCCTCGCCTTTATACAGCTTGGAGAAGTGCAGCAGCGCTGTTTTAATTTCCGGATAAGATTCCTTCAGCTCAGCCATTGAATTGTGGTTGAAGGAAGAGAAGATGACCTGGTCTACCAGCTCGTATTCCTCGACCAGCCGCGCGGCTGCGAGGTTCAGGCCGTCATATTTGCCCGTATTGGTCATAATGTCCTTAATCTCGATGTTAAGGTACAAGTTATGTGTCTTCACAAGCTCCAGTACTTGCTTGAGCGTTGGAATTTCGGCCACAGGGAACATATGTTCGAATCCGGCATTGTAGTTAAACTGCTTCAGTTCAGCAAGGGTGAAATCCGGAACGTTTCCTGAGCCGTTGGAGGTTCGGTCAATCGTATCATCATGAATAACTACGATCTCCCCGTCCTTCGTAATATGAATATCGATTTCGAATCCATCGGCTTGCTGCTGGATGGCAAGTCTGAAAGCTTCCATTGTATTCTCCGGGGCATAACCGCTTGCGCCTCGATGTCCAAGTATTTTAGCCTTTTCCATCCTTGTTATCCTTTCTGGCTCTGGTTGTCCGCCATTTTTGTATATAAGCTCTGCATAAAAGAGTAGGATCTGTTTTCGCCGTATTTGGCTCTGAACTGCTGTTCATCCAGTGCATGGCGCGCCTCTACATCCATGCTTCTAAGCTCGAAGCACATGTCCGGACAATCCGTAATGATGACATCCACCCCTGCATGGATCATGGAGTTAATGGATGCAGCCTCGTTGACTGTCCATGCGTGAACATGTATGCCTGCGCTGTGCGCTTGCTTTACCATTTCAGGCGTCACACTAACGTAGAAAGCATGAAGGGCTGCGGCACCCATGGTTTTTGCATAGGCTTCGCCGTTATACAAGCCTTCC
Organism: Paenibacillus filicis; assembly: GCF_038070315.1. Taxonomy (NCBI): domain Bacteria; kingdom Bacillati; phylum Bacillota; class Bacilli; order Caryophanales; family Paenibacillaceae; genus Paenibacillus; species Paenibacillus filicis. Next base: position 212,980 of record NZ_JBBPCC010000007.1, read on the forward strand.
AGGTACAGAATGCCTGTTCGTATCCCCGGGAATGACTGCTTTAGTTGTGCCATGGAATGATGGTTGAAGGAGGAAAAGCTGACTTGCTCGGAGAGGCCGTACTCCTCCACCAGCTTGGCAGCCTCCAGGCTAGTCGCTGCTAGGTCGATGTCCGAGAAAATGACATTTTCCTCAATGTTCAGCTCTAGTTGATGTGTCTTGACGAATTCAAGCACTTGTCGGAGCGTTGGAATTTCGGCTTGAGAATACTTGTCTTCAAAGCCGGCATTGAAGTTGAACCCCTTAAGCTCGGCGAGTGTAAAATTGGAGACCTTCCCTTTACCGTTGGAGGTTCTGTCAATGGTATCATCATGGATGACGACAATTTCTCCATCTTTTGTTCGATGAATCGTAATATCCAGCCCGTCGGCATGCTGCTCTACCGCAAGCTTAAAAGCCTCCATCGTATTTTCAGGAGCATATGCGCTTGCCCCACGATGTGCCCAAATTGTTAACTGCTCCATACTCAGCTTCCTTTTCAGTAGATTCGATTAAATAATGTTAATTTTCAGAAAATTCTGGATATTAATGGTCGAAAACGGTAGTTTATAGGCATTCTCCTTCGTCTGCTCTAGGTGTGCGCTGATGCCCTTAAAACATTAGAGGCAAATTATTTTCTGAATATCAATTGTACGTAAATATTTTGTGAAAACCGAAGTGTATGATTGATCGGTACAAAAAACTCAACACAGGGTCCTTTTTTGTTGGAATTCCAACAAATTTATCGTTTCTGTTTGTTGAAAGCTCGAAGATGTCATTCTAAAATATAGGGGATGATACGAGGCAGGGACTTCTATCTTGACAGAACTTTCCCCTCATTTCGGATAAGGAGGATTAACTACATGAGCAGGTTCGCGGGAAAGTAGCGATCTTTACAAGGTAGCAGCACAAAAAAGCCCTGATGTGGGCTCTTTAAGGGGCATTATGCAAACCTTTATTGAAGCACATGGCCAGCTACGATGTGTTAAGCTACGCAGAGAGCTCGATTGATCAATCGTTTATCGATTGCCGTACAAGGATGTGATAAGGAATCTCTACCTTTCCCCTTGAGTTCTTAATGACGAGATCAAAGGCTTTTTCACCGACTTTCGCTAATTGATGATCAACTGTAGATAAATGTAACCCCATGCCAACAGGTTGATTTTCCTGGCCAATGAGTGCCAGATCTTCTGGTATTCGCAACTGTAGGCTCCTCGCATATTGGTAAATACCCGCCGCAACCTCATCGCCGTTCGCATAAACAGCAGTCGGTCTAACCTTTAAATGAAGCAGTTCTTGTGCTGCCCGTAACCCGTCATCCATACTGTAACAATCCCTAACCAGGTATTCTTCTGGGATATCACCAAAGACTTGCTGATAGGCCTTTATCGTCAGTTGTGTACTGTTGCTCTCTTCTCCTCTAGCGATGGTAAAAGCAACTAACGAGTGACCCTTATCCTTCAACAATTGAAACGTGTCTACATAAGAGGCATATCGATCTACGTAGGCGCAGCCGATTTCAGGACGATCCGTTAACTCGCACGTAACTATCGTTCCGTACTTTGTATAGGGGACAATGGCATCCCACGTGTTCGAACGGGAGGTAATAATGATGCCATCCAGTCGTTTATTTTTCAGCATATTTAAGTACTTTAATTCTTTTTCTGCATCGTACCTAGTCGGCAAAACCATCACGCTATAATCAAGCTCAACCGATCGACTTAGTACACCATGAAGGAGTTGATCAAAGGCTTGATTATTGTTGAAAGGCAGGATCACGCCGATACTTCTTGTTTCCTTTCGAATTAAATCGACAGCTGACCGATTTGGCGTGTAGTCCATTTCATCAATCACTCGCTGTACAGCTGCCCTTTTGGATTCAGATACATAAGGATGGTGATTCAGCACCCTGGAAACGGTAGAAACGGATACTCCAGCAAGCTTTGCAATTTCATCAATATTTGCCACTGTCATCTTCTCCTGTTGAGGATAAACTCTAGTTATTAAATTCTATGAAAAATGGCTCTTGCCGGTTTATACAATATTCAATTTGCTCTTTAAAGCCCTTCCATGTTATTTTGTTCAATGCCTCTTCGATGGAGAAATAACCAATCTCATGACTTTCAGTGGACGTTTTAAATACTCCGCCAGTAGGTCTCCCCAAAAACAAGGTACTACAAACGGATTCCCTAACATGCTGAAAGATCCCACAAAAACGCATAATCTCAATATCTATACCCGTCTCTTCTTTGGTTTCCCTTACAGCTGCTGAAGAGATGGATTCCCCCTTTTCTACACGTCCCGCAGGAATTTCCCATCCTCTCTTTGGTCCATGGATCAATAAAATTTCATTCTTATGGTTCAAAACAACCGCGGCAGCGACTACTATTTGCTTCGGGAAATTATCCATGTATAGAATGGTTCCTTTCTTGATTGGCTTGCTCTGATTTCATCTAGCACTTGGTCTGCGAACTTGACATAACCAACAAATATACCCCCAATTTATCTGTTAGTCCAGTAAATTCTGGAAGATAATTGAGGGTAAGTTTGAACCGCTAGGGGCTAGCTGGATTCGATGTTGCGAGGTCGACGATGTTCTTCTCGTCAACCCGGTTTATATCACTCATATTCTGTTGAGATACTGACTGCATGCCAGCGTTCGGCATCGGCAGCACGCTGTTTATCAGCTAGCTCAACCCCCTGTAACGCATCTTTGCCAAGTGGCAAATGTGCAGGCAGCTCGTCCGCATAAGCCAACTGAAGGACGACCTCTGCGACCTTTACCGGATCTCCCTTCTCATTACCCTGCAGGCCATCCATCATGTTGAGCAGCGCGCCTACCGATGCTTCGTAGTCTGGAAGCAATTGAGGACGTGTATGGATCGCACGACTTACCCAGTTTGTTCGCATGCCTCCAGGCTCTAGCGCACTGATTTTTACACCGAAATGAGCCGTCTCCATAGCGAGTGCCTCTGTGAAGCCACCTACCGCCCATTTTGCTGCATGGTAAGCCGCACTTCCCGGAGTTGCTAAACGTCCACCCACCGATGAAATATTAAGGATATGCCCGCTACGCTGCTTGCGCATAATGGGTAGTGCCGCACGTGTCAAATAAACCACTCCGTAAAAGCAGGTATCCATCAGCCTCTTGAAATCCTCAGAGCTTGTTTCTTCGAAGGGACGGATATCGCCATAGCCTGCATTGTTTACTAGGACATCCAGCCGTCCAAAGGCATCCAGCGCGAGTTGAATCGCCTCCTGAGCTGCTTCCTCTACGGTCACATCGAGCGAAGCGACACGGATCAGATCGCCATATTGCTTAACCAGATCATCCAGCTGCTCAATGTTGCGGGCTGTTGCGACTACATGTTCTCCCTTGGCAAGTGCAGCTTCCGTAATATGTCGGCCTAGCCCGCTCCCGCTTCCCGTAATTAACCATACCTTCGACATATAATCCTCTCCCTTGAGTTTATGCTATTTGGAAGGCCTCTATCCGATGACCTTGTGTCTTTCATTATATGGAGATTATAATGGAGGAAATAGTCGGATGTTGCCTGATTTTTGCCTAAAACTCCGATACAGATACCTAAGCCGGAAGGCTGCTGTGTTGCGCCGCCCTATAGAGAGGAAGATCATCATGTCCCATCATACCGAGGAGCTTTCAGCCGTCTTACAGCGGTTGCTATCCCTGTGTAATACATATTCCTTCTCCAGCGGTATCTGCGAGACAGGGATTTCGTTTCTTTCGCTGCTGAAGGCGGATCGGCCGACCACGATTCAATCCGGCTTGTTCAAGCCTGCGATATGTGTAGTCCTTGAAGGTAGTAAAACACTGATCGTCCGCAATCATACCTACGATTATGGAGCTGGAGATTATATCGCATCCAACCTCGATATGCCGATCAAGGGCCAAGTATCCCAAGCAACGCAGGAAGCGCCATACCTAGCAATCCGTATTGCCTTTACAACGGACGAGATTGCATCCGTCGCTCTGGATGCCAAGCTCAAAGCTTTTGGCGAAAATCAGTTAACAGATGGGGCGTTTATTGGCAAGACAGGGGTTGAAGTGCTGCATGTGCTTGAGCGGCTGCTGCAATTGACTACTGACCGTGACGCGGCGGATTTTCTCGCACCAGGTATCAAGCGTGAGCTGATTTACCGCCTGCTGACCGACGAGGGCGGCGCACGTTTCTATAACAACATGCTGCTGCATCATGATGCGGCAGGCATCAGCAAGGCTATCCATTATGTCAAAACAAACTATACACGTACCCTTACTGTAGAGGAGATTGCTCAAGTAGGCGGCATGAGCCCTTCTACCTTGCATCATAAATTCAAAGCTGTCACTTCGCTGAGCCCGATCCAGTATCAGAAACAGCTTCGGCTTCAGGAAGCGCGCAGAATTTTGCTTACGGACGATATGGATGTCACTTCAACCGCCTTCGAGGTCGGATACGAAAGTCTGACACAGTTCAACCGCGAATATAAGCGGCACTTCGGCCTACCGCCGCTTAAGGACATTCGGACGATCGGGGTTCATGCCAAGGCAAGTTTACATGAATCTGCTGCCGCTGACATCCTATTATAGCAGTAAACGTATGGGCTTCATTCCTAAGCTCACGACGGTTAATTGAATGAGGAGCGTGCAGGTAACTATATAAAGAAAACTCGCCAAGACTACGGCGAGTTTTACTTTTTTAATAGGCCTGTCATTGATTTTACACAACAGCAGCATCTTTTTCGTAAGGCTAGTTATTCGATCATACTTTTCGTGGCCTCATACAACTTTTCTGTGTACTCGTCAATTTCATCTCGCGACATGCGCAAGCGGCTTATCGAAGTACCATATCCAATTTCTGTTTTACCCTCTTCTAGTCCTTTAAAAATGCCATCCGTGAAGGCATCTAATGGTTCACCCTGCGTATGTCCTCCCGCTCCACCTAAGTCTGTATTCACTGCCGGAGGGGCAACCTCAATTACTTCTACAGATGTATCCGAAAGCTGGTATCTTAAACTCATTGTAAAAGAATGAAGCGCAGCTTTTGTGGCTGAATAGATGGGTACAACCACATAGGGTGTAAAAGCTAAACCAGATGTTACGTTGACGATGGTCGCCTCTTCTTTGGTTGCAAAATACGGAGCGAACATCATAGAGAGATGGAAAGGCGCTTCAAGGTTGGTTGTGATCTCTTTACTGTAATAACTCCAATTGTTCTTCGCATCCCCTTTTAACACACTAAAGCCTTGCTGTATGCCTGCGTTGTTAACTAATACATTCACTTCTGGATAGTTCGCTGTTACCCAATCAAACAAGGCTACGCGCTCGGACTCCATATCCAAATCACTTACACGCCTAATAAGGCTGGGGTATTTTTCTTTCGCTTCTTGGAGTACATGTTCACGTCGTCCTGTAATAATGACTGTATTGCCGGCTTTAACAAAGCGTTCTGCAAAAGCTAATCCGATTCCAGACCCGCCACCAGTAATCAGAATGGTGTTACCGAAAAGTTTCATGCTAGTTCCTCTTTTCTATTGTTTTTCATCTTATTTTGCTGCTTTTCTTTCCTGAGTATATGTTGTATAACGTGTAATTTTTACGTCAATTCCTTTTAAGGCTTCATGCATGAGCGCAATCTCAGCTAATACAGCTTGCTTGTGTTGTTTCATCATTTCAAGCCGCAATTCAATCGTGCTTTCTCCCTCTACTACCAAATCCACGTATTGTTTGATTCTACTTATTGGCATATGCGTGTTTTTAAGATAAATAATGATTCCAAGGAACGTGATGAGGTCTTCTGAAAATAACCGCCTTCCAGCTTCGTCACGCTCAACTTGCGGTAATAGTCCCTTTTTTTCATAATAGCGTATCGTTGATTCTGGAATATGGAGTTTGGCTGCAGCTTCGCTTATTGAATAAACCTTCATCTGGAGGCCTCCAAATTTATATTTCATGTCGACAGGAATAGGATACGACTTAAACCATGGTTTAAGTCAACAAAAATATTTTAGTCTGTCGAGGGGAAAATAAAAAAGCCACGATTGACGTGACTTTTGTTTTCCTTGTTAGCACTTGATTGTAGATGCTACCCTTCCGCCACATCCGCACTCAGCTCGCTGGCCACCTCCAGCATCTTCGGGATGACGACCGGATCCGTACCTGATACGTAGAGATCCCCCTGATAATGCCGGAATGGAATCGGCTTATCGCCACCGCCGCTCCACATGAAAAAATCCCCTTCGATGGACATCGTCGTTTCGCCCTTCACCGTAAACACGGAGGAATAGATGAAATCCGGTTTGCTGCTAAAATATTGCTTGCATTCCTCCAAAGTCAGCACCTGTGCGGAGCCGTCCTTTTCTTGAAACGCTCTAGTAATCCGATAACGTGAACTCATGACCATACCTCCTTCAATCTTCCATTCTACTTCACCATGCAACCCGGATCAATCTTTCTAATTGATTACATAATTTTTATTATGTTATCTTAAAGAGCCGCGGATGCTTTCCCACGGCCTTGCCTCCCCTATTTTTCCCCATTAAAATTCGATGATGATCTTCCCGAGACGCGTTCCTTCGAGCAGCTGCTTGAAGGCTAGTTTGAACTGCTGTATCGGATACACGGCTTCGACAACCGGAACAATTTGCCTCGCGTCGACGTATCGCAAGATCTCTTCAAGATTTTCACTCTTCCCGTGAGCTACGAATAAATACGGATTGTTCTCCGTGGCTGTTTCTGGCGTAAGCTCAACGAGCTGAGGGTTGGCATTCACGAAGATACCGTCCTTATGAAGCAACTGCTGAGCGTCCTCAAACTTCATGGTCCTGCTCAAGTCGAATAGGATATCAAATTTCCGGCTCAAGTCGCTAGCAGCTACTTCCCGGTAGTCATAGGCTTCATCAGCTCCTAGCGCCTTGAGTTTATCCAGCGAATCTTTTCCCCCGATGGCCGTGATCACGGCGCCGTGTGCTTTGGCGAATTGGATGGCGTAGACACCTATCCCTCCATTCGCTCCGATGATTAATACTTCTTTATTCCTCGATACACCGGCCAATTGAATGAAGCCAATGTAAGCTGTTTCAGTACTGACCGGCAGAGCGGCACCTTCTGCAAATGACAGGCTGGCTGGCAGCAGCGCCAGGTAATCTTCATGTACCGAGATGTATTCCGACAACGTCTTCTCGTCCTGGAGGAAATGAATGCTGCCTATGACTCGGTCGCCCTTTCTGAACCTTGCACCATCGGATTCCACGATCCCACTGAATTCTAGTCCCAGGTTCACGTTATGTTTGTTGATTTCCTCTGCCAATGCTTCTTGATTATCATTTAACGCGATGTCTTCTTCCCAGGAGCTTAAGGGCACTGCTTTAACTTGGACGAGCACCTCGCCTTTTCGAACCACTGGCCTCTCCACATCGCCCAAATAAATTCTATCTAATCCCGTTTTTTCGACATCGACTAATAAAGCTTTCATCTTACTCATCACTTGTCTCTCCCCCACCACTTCATGTTATTGGCTAATCTGAACCCCATTGTAGCCTGTCATCGATCCTCTAACATGAAGTTAAAATGAAGTTGCATCAAGGCAAAATAAAACCCCCATGCACGGATCATGGAGGTCAATGAAAGTTATTCATCGGATAGTCGGTAGCCTATACCACGGACAGTCAAAATCAGCTTTGGCCTTTTACGGTCGACCTCCAGCTTATGCCGGAGGCTTTTAATATGTACATCGATGAAATTGCTGCCGCCAAAGTAATCGACGCCACACAGCTCATTGATGATTTCATCCCGGGTCAACACGGCTCCCTTAGCGGCAATCAAGATCTGGAGCAGATTAAATTCGTTCTTGGTCAGCTCGATTCTCACTCCGGATTTGTGAACGGAGAACCGCTTCAAGTCCAGCGTAATATCTTGATAACGCACTTGGTTGGCATCCGGCTCAAGCAGAGCTGCATGCTGGCCCACCATCTGACCGATCTTCTCCAGTACTTCCGGTATAGGACACGGCCATACCAGTGCAGCCTGGACCTGATCACTGCCGCTCGGCAACGCCTGCTCCTCGTCCCCGACCAGGAGCAGCACGGAATTGAAGTTGGACGATATCTTCAACGGCTGAGACGATGCCGTCTCGGACCGGTCAATTACGAGCAGATCGCTTGGAATCGTGGCCAGAAGCGGGTCGTTCTCATGATGAAATACACATAGATCGTAACAACGAACCATGAGCTCCATCACCAGCGGTCGAATCCTGGCCGGGAACGGGCTAATGAAAACAATACGTCTTGGCGATTCACAGCCTACTCCTTCCTTCAAGCCCTCTGCATCGTCTATGAGCTGCTTGATGTCACGAAACCCTTGCACGCGGCCTGCCCCCTCTTCCGAATCCTATCATCCTATTAAAGCAGCAAAGATAAGCTGGGGCAACCGTCCAAGGTTCTTACTACTATCAGCCACTAGAGCATTAGCGTACAGCTTCACTCATTTCCCATAAAGATCCTTCATCAGCTCCCGATTTTTCTGCGTAAACAGCTCATTATGCGAGGATACCATGCCATAGGCGTTCGCTTCCGGGGAAATGTATTGCTTCGCCTTGTTCACGGCATTGGCGGCATCCTGGAACGCGCCGGCGATCAGGTGCAGCTTGCCTTCATGGTGCAAAATATCACCTGCTGCATAAAGGCCCGGAACGGAGGTTTCACTCATGACAGAGCCTGCAATCCAGTAATCCTTCATCTCTATCTTCACTTCGCTGTTATGGAGCAGTTCCTTGTCCCGCTCATAGCCGTGATTAATAATGACTTCATCTACGGCCAGCTCCATCATTTCCCCTTCATGATCCTTCAGGAGGACGGTCTCGATCTTTTCATGATTGGAAGCTGCTACCAGCTTCTCGATCGTCGTGTTAAGCAAGCACTTCACCGTGCTGTTCTCCAAGCGGGATATTTCAGCCTCATGTCCTTTCAGCGTATCCTTCCGATAGGTCAAGTACACCTGCTTAGCCAGCGGCTCCAATTCATTCGCCCAATCGATTGCCGCATTTCCGCCGCCCGAAATCAGCACGGTTTTTCCTTTAAAGCGCGCCAGCGACTTGACCGTGTAGTGCAGATTCGTCACTTCAAACCGCTCTGCACCTTCGATTTCCAGCTTGATCGGCTTCAGGATACCTCCGCCGACTGCCAAGATGACGGTTTTGGAAAGATGCTGCTGGTTGGACGCCGTGTGCAGGATAAAGTGGCCTTCGCGGCTCTTCACGATAGAGGTAACCTTCTCCCCCAGTACAACCTCAGGTTGAAACGTCATGCCTTGTGCAACCAGCTGCTCGATTAGCTGCGAACCGGGTACAGGTGTTAGACCCCCTATATCCCATATCATTTTCTCTGGATAGACATGAACCTTCCCGCCGAGATGAGGCTGAAACTCGATGATCTTGGTCTTCATCTCCCGTAATCCGCTGTAAAACGAGGCAAACAATCCCGCAGGTCCTCCGCCAATAATCGTTACATCCAACATCCAAATTCCTCCTCTAGGCTTTACTTAGCTCCTTGCGGCCTTCTTTTTCTCGTCAATAGGAATATAAAATAAGGCACACCGATAATCGAGATGACGATCCCTACAGGCAATTCAGCAGGAGCAAAGATCGTCCTGCCGATAAAATCAGCAGCAAGAACCATCAGCATGCCTACAGCGCCGCTGACAGGGATTACATATCTATGTGGAATGCCCACCAATCTTCGGGTAAGATGAGGGGCAATCAGCCCAACGAAGCCAATGCTTCCTGATACGGCTACACACGCGCTGACAAGCCCCACGCAGCCTAAGAGAAAGATCATTCGCTCCCTGTCTTTCCGCAAACCAATGCCGGCAACGGTCGTCTCATCCAGCTGCAGAAGATCCAATCTGTAGGATTTCCACCAGAGGATGGGGACTAGCAGCACCAGCCAAGGAAGCACCGCCAACACCTGCACCCAGTTCGAGCTATAGATACTGCCGGCAAGCCATACGGTCGCCATCTCAAAATCCTTCGGGTCCATTTTAAGCGACACATACAAGGTAACGGCTCCAAAGCCGGAGGCAAAGGCTATCCCTACCAAAATCAATCGCTGAGGATCGATCACGCCTCGATGACGGGCGAACAGCAGAAGCAGTATTGCGGCTGCCGTCCCGCCAATCCAGCCGAAAACCGGCATCGACATCACGGTCAGCCAGCCAGCCCCCTTCAACGTACCTTGAACAACAAACATATAGAGTACAATGCTCATGCCTGCCGCGGCATGAATACCGAGAATTCCCGGATCTGCCAGCTGATTGCGCGTCATTCCCTGCAGGACTGCTCCGGCAATCCCGAGAGCAAGGCCGACCAGCGCTCCAATGACAATACGCGGAAGCCGGAAATCAAATACGACTAAATCATAGTCCCCGCCAGTATGAATACGGAACAGCGTCTTCAGCACATCCAGCGCCGATATATCGAAGGTTCCATTCGTAACACTGATATACATCACCGCAATCGACAAGATCACCGCTGTCATCAGCACAATCCAGAAGCGGGTCTGGTGCTGGAATCGGCTCATGCGCTTCTTCCTCCCCTCGTCCTGATTAGATACAGGAAGTAAGGTACACCAACAAGCGCTGTGACCACGCCAACCGGGGTTTCGAACGGATGATTTAACTGCCGGCTGATGACATCTGACCAGGCGAGGAACAACGCACCGATAATGGCTGCATACAAAATAATTTTTCGGTAGTCCTGCCCGACAAGAAATCTTGTTATATGGGGAATGACCAGCCCAATAAAGGCAATTTTGCCTGCCATCGCTACCGATATCCCCGTCAGAATCACGACACTGAGCATCGTCAAGACCTTCATCAGTACCACGTTGATCCCTAGTCCTTGGGCAACCTCTTCCCCAAGTGATGACGCTGTGATCGAACGGGACACCACAGCTGCCAGCACCAGCCCGACAATGGCGAACGGAATCGTCCATTTGATCATCGTCGGGTCCATTTGATGCAGTCTGGCGTTATACCAGAAGCTAATGTTTTGTGAAACCTGATAGTAGGTAGCCAGAGCTTGCGAGATGCCACTCAGGAACGTTCCGATGATCGTCCCTAGAATGGCCAAGGTAAGAGGTGACATGCCATTAGGCAGTAGCCTGGCAATCGAGAAAACCAATAAAGCGCCGAGTGCCGAGCCTATTAAAGAAAAGACAATCAACGTCGTCGAAGATGCACCCGGCAATTGAATCATACACAGTGTAATCGCAAACGCTGAGCCGTCGGAAATCCCCATAATGGAGGGGGAGGCTAGATAATTTCTTGTCATCCCCTGCATGAGAGCGCCTGAGACCGCCAGGAAGCCCCCGATCAGCAGGGCACCCAGTACGCGCGGCAATCTTGACTTATGAATAATCAAATGCTGCATATTTTGAGCATCATAATGAAACAAGGAATCCCATACGGTCGTATAATTGATCGCTTTCGAACCTAATGAGACCGAAATGGCAATGGTGATAGCAAATAACACGAGAATGAAGCCGGTCCGGATGCATGTTTTGAATAACCATGAGCACATTGCTCCCGCTCCATTCTAGTTCTGCTTCAGCTGCTTCATGATCGTTTCGAGGAATATCGCCCGGCTGAAGGCTGGTCCGCCCTCTAGCAATGGATCTACGACATTCATAAACAGATGCCCATTCTTGACGGCCGCAATATTCTGGAAGATTGCATTCTTTTTCAACTCTTCGTAGGCACTCTGAGTCTCGCTATTTTCACTCGTCGAAAATTGGATAAACAAATAGTCCGGGTTCATTTCCGCCAGCTGCTCGACTGAAATCACCTCTTGGGTCCTGGCCTTCTTTACCGCTTCAGGTACATCCAGACCGATTTCATCGTACAGCACAGGATTAAAGTACACATCCTTCGGATAGACGTAGGTTTGTGTGCTGCGAATTCGAATGGCCGCAACCGTCTTCCCCTTCAGCTTTTCTTGCAGCGTGGATTTGGCAGCTTGGCTGTCTGCCTTATACTTGGCAATGATCTGCTCCGCCTTGGCTTCCTTGCCGGAAAGCTTGCCCATAAGCTGCAAGTTCGCTTCCCAATCGGTGGAAATATGGGAAACCAAGATCGTAGGTGCAATTTTTTGCAGCTTCTCATGTACATCCTTCTTGAATTTGGTCGATCCCAAAATAACATCCGGCTTCAATTGCAAAATTTTCTCCAAGTTCGGCTGAATCTTCTCACCGATCGATTCCGATTTTACCGTTATCGAGGCAAAGATTTCAGGGAACTTGCCGCCTATCGAGATCGCCCCTATGGGATGTACATCCAGTGAAGCCGCATCCTCCATCGCTTCCATTGCACCGGTGATCACAATTTTTTCTACATGCTTAGGAACCGTGTAGCTTTGACCCAAATATTCAATCGTTCTAGTCTCGCTTGCTGCCTGGTCCTTTTTCTCCTCCTTAGCGTCGTTCGCTCCTTTTTTCTCTAACTGAGATGCGGATTGTCCGCTGTTGCTTGCACCATTGGATACAGGTGCCTGCTGCTTATTTCCTCCGCAAGCCGTCATCAGAAGCAAGAACAGGACCATAGACCCCAAGAACATCCAGCGTTTCTTCATGATTCGTTTTACTCCTTCCACATCTCCACATTTTTATGATAACGATAATCATTATCATTGTCTAGTTATACCTAGGTGCTCCTTGAGCGTTGTGCCCGTATATTCGCTTCTGAACAAGCCCTGCTCCACCAGCCGCGGCATCAATTCATCAAAGAATAACTGCATCGAAGCCTCCGAACCGCCAGGCAGAGCAATAAATCCATCTATAGCGCCTGCTTCTACATGCTGCATAATATCAGCGAGTACATCCTCGGCCGTGCCGATCGATACCCAATGAGCCGATCCAAGCACTTCCGGCCGGGACAATACTTCTTCTACGGTAGGTTCATGCTTGGCAATGTACTGGCGTAATAGCTCCGCATGCGTGCGGCTGCGAACAGGCAGATCCGGGTCTGGCAGCATGTCCGCCGTCACACGGGCCTCCCCTGCAAATCCGCTTAGATCAAGGCCCATAACATGAATCAGAGCTGCATTCCTGCGTTCAAAGCTCATATGGGCATGCGCAGCTTTGTACAACTCATAAGCTTCCTCGCGCGTATCGCCCAGGAAGAAATGTAGACCGGGCAGAACTCTAAGATCGTCCCCGCTTCGCCCCTGCTCCTGTGCGCGTCTTCTCAAGTCCTTACGCAGCTCTACCCCCGATTCCAAATCCGGTATGGCGGCAAAAATCGCATCAGCCAGCGAAGAAGCGAAATTTCGCCCCGTATCCGAAGCTCCTGCTTGAAATAGCGGTATGCTGCCTGCTTGGAGTCCGGGTAGGGTTAGCGGACCTCTCACACTGAAAAACTTGCCCGAGTGATCGATCGCCTTCACTTGATTCATATCGATGAAGACACCCGATTCTCGATCAACACGAACCGCTTCATGGGGGAAGCTATCCCACAGCTTAAGAACCACCTCCGTGAACTCTCGTGCCTTGGCATATCTCTCCTCTGGAGACGGCATGGGCGAATCTCCGAAGTTTTCTGCCCCTTCGATCGAGGTCACAATATTCCAGCCGACGCGTCCACGACTAAGCCAGTGCAGGGACTGAAGCTGTCTCGCGACCACATAAGGCGGGTTGAAGCTCGTAGACACTGTCGTGACGAGCCCGATTCGTTCGGTCTCCCGCGCTATCGCAGCAAACATCAGCGTAGGATCCGGACTGCCATAGCTCGCCGCGTTCCCGATCATTTGCGGGTTGACATACAGATAATCGGCTCGAAATAGAAAATCGAGCTTGGCCTTTTCCGCTCGCTTGGCCAACTCGATATAAAAATCAATCGAAGCCATTTTCTCCACCTCGCTGTCCGGATGCCGCCAGCCTGGCCCCTTCATCCAGGTTGTCGATAACGAAAACCCGATGCATAATTGCCGCTTTGCAGCCATTTACATCCACCTTCCTTGTCGAAATACAGGTACCAATTAATAATGATTATCATTATCTCGGTATAGTGTAGCAAGGACACTATCAAATGAAAATACACAAATAGCAAATGCGACATGAACAATTATCTACGTTCAGTCTCAGAAAGTGATAACTATGAAGCGTTATTCATCCTTCTCTGGATAGGAAGAAGGGCTAATCCCGAATTTCTTTTTGAACAGCCTGCTGAAATATAAGGGATTCGGGTAGCCGACACTGGCCGCAATATCGCGGATAGGAAAATTCCCCGTCTGCAGCAGCTCTCTAGCTCTTTCCATCCGATAATGGATGACATAGTCAATCGGGCGGAATCCCGTGTACTTGTGGAAGAAATATGAAAATTGCTTCGGATGCATCGCATGCAGCTCCGCCAGCTCATCGAGCGTCAGCGTGTCCATGTAATGTTTTTTGATATAGGCAATCGCATCATCGATGACCTTTTTACTTGGTGAAATGTCGCGGCTGTGATGCATATGGCTCACTAAGACTTGATGCATAATGCTCAGAAACAATTCCTTGACACGAAGCTTCCCCATCCCTCCAGGTGTACGGACATGCTCATGAAGCATCAGCAGCAAATCCATGATTCTTGGAAGCGCACCATGCTCGAGCTTGAAATGAGCGTTATATACATGCTCCTTGTCGCTTTCCTTATTCGGGCTGTAAAACACCGAGTAGTACTCCAATTCGGAATCGCCTATAACCCGTGAATCCATTTGCATCAAAGGCGCCGCGTGAAATACGGAGCCCGGCTGCAATTCATAGACAACGCCGTTCACACGTATTCTGGCTCCTCCCTGAATCATGAACAGAAAGCCGTACTTCTCTGTTCGAAATTCAGGCAGTACACTTTTCGGCTGAATGACCAGACGGTAAACTTCCTTGATCTCATAAGAGCAGCCGGCTATAGCCTCTGCCAATTGATCAACATGGACCATGATCCGATCTCTCCCCCTCTCATCTGGCTAATCCTAATAAAATATCACAAAATACCCCTTGAAATAAATCATCAAGGGGTATTTATCGTAATCTATGATGAAAACCAGCGCCGACGATTACTCCAGATTTCCTAGAGAATGACCTAGACTCAGCTCGAAGTCTGTACGCTTGCCCAGACCTTGGGCGAATACCTTCGGCAATTTCTCCAAAGTACTCTTCGACGAAGCTCCAGAAATAAAGGCTGCACGAGATTCGAGCAGCTCGGACGCATCCGGCGTTCCACTACGAGTAAGAAGCCGCTTGGCGTCGCTTAGTGTCTGTTTATCGAAGGACGATATTCTTCGCACTAACTCTTCCACGATGCCTTCCAATTCTGCGTCAGGAATCGCTCGATTGATCCAGCCATAGCGCTCAGCCGTTTGGGCATCGTAGTCATCAGCGCTTAAGATGATCTCCAGAGCCCTCGCGCGGCCTACCAAGCGTGGCAGCAGCTCGTTAGCCCCGCCGCCCGGCACTACGCCGACGGCTACTTCCGGTTGGCCGAAGACGGCCTTCTCCAGACTGGCAAACCGCATATCGCAGGCCAGCAGGAACTCGCTGCCGATGCCCCGGGCCCTCCCGCGAATTTCCGCTATGCTGACAACCGGGGTTTTGGCAAGCCTTGTCGTAAAGTCAATCCATGCTGGCAGTTCGCTCTCCCTAGGGCCCTTCTGCTTTTCTCCAGCGCGCGACATGTCGTAATGCGCTATGAAATAATCGGGGTCTGCACTGTCGAACACGACGACCTTCAGATCAGGATCCGCCTCGATTTGATCCATGAGCGTTAGCAGCTCATACACCGAATCCGGGTCAATAAGATTGAGCGGCGGGTTATGGAAGGTTACACGCCAGTAAGCGGATGTTTTGCGGTTTACGGTAAATTGTTGATGCGTACTCATCGAATATTCTCCTCTTCATCAATGGATTTATGTCGTTTATCGAGATAGACTTGCAAGCAGATCACTTCTATGCATGTATGAACAAATTCGCTGCTACCCTGATGCTCATGAACCATTACATTCGGATTTACATTCTTGAACAATCGTTCAAGAATGGGTATATAACTATCAATCCGCCGATTCGATTCGTAAGCTTCTCCGTTATACCTTCCATGACTATGCCTCTTTTTTGAACGTTCGTTCAAGAATTGAGAAAAAAAATTCTCAGGTGAATTAGAGTTCATGGTAGATGGGCTCTCCCAGTGAAACTGCCTGCAATGAGACCCACCTTTCCATCAAGCCTCACGCCTCACTCTAATACAGCTAAAGTCGTCTCCATAATTTGATTTAACTTTTCCTTGTCCGATATCGTCTTAACCATAACGCGAAGACCTACTAACGCATTATTGAAAAAATAGGACAGGGATTCGGCATCAAGCGTCTTGGAAAACTCACCCGACAGCTGTCCTTGGACGATAAGCTCGCGTATGACATGCTCGGTACGCGCCCAATTCAGATGAACCCACTTCTTCGCCTCGGGATCCATTTTAGCTACTTCAACAGCAGTATTCACCATGAAACAACCCTCGGGATTGTCATCAACCCGCTGGATTGCCATTTCAAATAACAATCGGATGGCATCCTTGGATGATTGGGCATCATTCAGACGGTGCCTAGCCAATTGCTCTAACATCTCGCTATAGCGTCTCAAAGCCTGGGTATATAAGGATTGCTTATCACCAAAGGTATCATAGATACTCCCTTTATGAATGCCCATATGGGAGACCAATTCCGTCATGGAGGTTTTCTCGTAGCCCTGCTCCCAGAATAACCGCATAGCTTTAAGCAAAACGACATCTTCGTTGAATTCCTTTGACCGAGCCAACTCCCTCGACCTCCTTTCCAAGCAAATTTAGCATATTTCGACCGACCGGTCAAGAACTTTTTTGAACGATCGGTCGCGAATAGAATGAGATTGTATCCTTACCTATACCCCAAAGTCTTCTTCCATCAGCTCCACATTGATGCTTACCGCCGCCAGACTGCCTTGCGCCGCGGCCACGATCAGCTGCGATGGAGCACCGGGAGCTGCTTCTCCAGCGGCGAACAAGCCAGGTACGCTACTCTTGCCTGTCTCATCGGTTCGGATTCCTCCGAGCTCCGTCGGTTCATAGCCGAGCGATTCACGGAAACTCGTCTGTGTCACCCGCTCCGGCATGATGAAGCCACCCGTTCTGGCGATCCGTGAACCGTCGGTGAATTCCACTTCGCGGAGCTGCCCCCCGCTGCCATGGAACGCGGCGATCGTTTGCTCCGTTACTTGAATATGCCGGTCAGCCAACACCCGTTTTTGCTCGTCGGACAGCACAGCTTGTCCTTGTGTGCAGACGACCAGATCCCGGCTCCATTGATAGAGCAGCTTGGCCAGGTGATACACCTTGGAATCATCCCCCATCAAGATCAGCGGCTGATCGCGAAGCTCCCATCCATCACAGTAAGGGCAGTGGAACAAGCTGGTTCCATACATCTCCTTGACTCCCGGAATATCCGGCAGAATTTCCTTCAGACCGGTCGCGATCAGGAGCTTGCGGGAGCGGATTGAATGGCCGCTTTCCATGAATACCTCGAATCCGCCATCCAGCTTGCGAATGTCCGTAACCCGTACCACATGCTCCTCCACCGACGGATACGATTTCAGCTGCTCACTAGCGATGCGCCGGAACTCGCTAGGTGTGATACCGTCCCGGGTCAGATACCCGTGTGAAGCATGAGTCACTGCATTGCGAGGCTGATTGTTATCCAGCAGCGCCACGCTTCGTCTTGCCCGGCCCAGTACCAGGGCCGCATTTTGTCCGGCAGGACCTCCGCCGATAATCGCACAATCATAGATCATTGATGTTCCTCCTCCAAAGTTTTCTACACCAGGATGCGAGCTTTATTCTGTAACATACCGCTAGCAGATTTTTGCTCGTTCCATTATCACATCAATTAGAGACTTAACGGATCTATTATAACTTTAATAAGCACACAAAACAAGTCGCTATTCAAAAAAATTACTAATCAAGATGCAGAGCAGCGTTTGCTCCAGATAGCCATAAAATCCTGTGCCGTCCAGAGCAAGAACCGGGACGATCGCTTGGGTCGCCCGACTCCGCTGACTGCGTATTCAGAAAAATTAGCTTTCACCCATCGCTTTTCGAACCTCATAATCCAGCAAATCGATATCCGGCTCCAGCCCCATCGCCAGCTTGGCCAGTTGTTTACCTATAAAAGGACCCATTGTCAATCCGGACGCTCCAAGTCCGTTGGCTACCAGAAGTCCGTCCCAGCCGGGGACAGTGCCCAGCACCGGAAGAAAGCCGGGGGTAAACGGGCGGAATCCGACTCGAATCTCCTGAAACGTACTGTTAGCCAAGCCCGGCGCCCATTCCAGCCCTTTATTCAAAATTTCCTGCATGCCGCCTGCCGTTACCCTGGTATCATAGCCATCTATGTCGTTCTCATGCGTGGCCCCTATGACGATCTTCTGCCGATCGAAGGCCAGCAAATATTGATCCGAGGGCGGCATGACGACAGGCCAGATGCCGGTGTCTTGTCCATCGGGAAGCTGAACGTGCATGATTTGCGCTTTCTGATAGCTAACTCGAAAGAGAATGCCCAAGGGCAGCAGCAGCTGATTGGCCCATGCGCCTGCGCAAACAATCACCTCATCCGCCAAGAAGCTCCTCTCCCCTACAGCTGCTCCTGTGACGCGGTTGGACTGATAGAGAAGCGAAGCATCTCCATGCATAAGCACGGCACCGTTTCTTTGGGCCGACCGGAGCAGCGCATCGCGCAGCGCCCGACCATCTACCCTCGCGGCACCGCTTATATGGACAGCCTGATAGCCTTCGGCCAACAAAGGAAAACGTTCATGGGTTTCCCTATCATCCAATCGGACAATGTTGCCGATTTCCGGCGCATCGGCTTTTCGCAGATGGGCCCTCTCCTCCATCTTAGCGATTTTCCCCTCATCGTCATGAATGCTCAGAGAGCCGACCTGCGCATAGCCCGTCTCCGTTTCTCCCTCGCCCCTTAGCTCCTCCATCAATTCCGGATAAAATCGCGCGCCCGCCTTGGCCAGCCGGTACCAGGCCTGATTGCGCCGCTGAGACAGCCACGGGCATATTATGCCGGCTGCGGCATCCGTAGCCTGTCCAGGATCTTGACGGTCCAGGATGAGAACTTCTGCCCCCAGCTTGGCTAATTGATAAGCAGTGGAGGCTCCCAGAATCCCCGAGCCTATGACAATCACTTTCTTCATACTGACATTCCTTTCCTGAAGTCCTGTATCCATTATACCGAAGATCGCTATACTTGTTTCAAGTATGATAAGAATCTTTGGTGAGCAAATGAATCGAAGTTATTCATAAGATAACATAATTTTTATTATGTAAATAACCCCCCCCCCAACTGCAGGCTGCATACCAATTTGAACCCGTAGACTTCTTTTAAAAAAGTTACTATAATAATTACTTATACACATATGCAGCATGTCCATATATACTCGCAGGAATGGGGAATTTATGTGTTACACAAAGCAACGTTTGCCGGAGGATGCTTCTGGTGCATGGTCACGCCGTTCGAGGAACAGCCGGGGATACATGGCATCGTGTCCGGTTACATGGGCGGCACCGTAGAGAATCCTACCTATGAGCAGGTATTAACCGGAGAAACCGGGCATCTGGAAGTGGTACAAATCACATTCGATCCGTCGATCTTCCCTTATGAGAAGCTACTTGAGCTGTATTGGCCGCAGATTGACCCTACAGATGCAACGGGCCAAGGCAATGATCGCACGAGTCAATACCGCGCCGCGATTCTATATCACAATGAAGAACAGCGTCTGGCGGCTGCCCGTTCCCGGGAAAAGCTCGACCAAAGCGGACGTTTCGACAAGCCTGTTGTGACGGCGATCGAGGAAGCGTCCGTCTTTTATCCGGCTGAAGAGTATCACCAGAATTTTCACAAGAAGGATCCGAAGTATTACAAGGAATCTCGCGTGTATTCCGGCCGCGATGCCATCATCGAGAAGTATTGGAGCAAGTAATATCTGCAACGACAAAAAGCGACCTGCTGAGGGTCGCTTTTTTAACGTTATGTCCCTTCATCAGACCGCCTTCTCTACCTCAGTTAGAACAACCCGCTGTCCGGATCGTGCCCAGCCTCTGGCCATATAGTAAATCAGACCGGCGAGCAGCCAACCGGAGCCTAGCAGCAAGGAGGACAGATCGAGCAGCGTAATCAGGTAAAAGACGAAGGCTGCGCCGATTAACGGACAAAGCAGTCTGACGACCAAGTCTTGCGGCCGGGACTGCTTCCGCTTCACGATGTAGTGAAAGATAACCGAAAGATTCACAAACAGAAAGGCGGTCAGCGCGCCGAAATTAACGAACTTGATGGCGGTCTCGAGACTGATGAACAAGGCCGATAAGGAAACGATGCTAGCAAGGATGATATTAAAGACGGGCGTGCGGAACCGGGGATGGATGGAACCGAAGGTTCGGCTAGGCAGCAAGGATGATCTTCCCATCACGAACAGCATGCGGGTCACGGTGGTCATCGAGGACATCGCCTGGGATAGAATCGAGAAAATAATGACGAATGTGAAGATTGAGGCCAGCAATCCCCCGCCGATGGTTCCCATCAGCTCAAATCCGGCCGAATCGGCATTCTGGAACGTAAATCCAGGGTACATCTGTTGGATTAGATATGCGGTGATGAAGTACATGAGGCCCGCCAGCAGCACGATGATCATGATTGCTCGCGGAATGGTCTTCTTGGGGTCCTTGGTTTCTTCAGCCATTGTGGTGATCGAGTCAAAACCGAGGAAGGAAAAACAAACGAGGGAAGCTCCGGCCAGGATTGCCGAGAAGGAGACGCCTTCGGTATGCGCCAAGGGGTTCAGACCCGCTGTGAGACCGCCTTGCATCGCTTTGTACACCAGCATGGAGCAAAATCCGGCGATAAACGCAATCTGCAGCAGCACGAACACTTTGTTAACGTTGGCCGAGGCTTTGATCCCGATAATATTGACCACCATCACGATCAAGGTCAGCAGCACAACCCAGAAGGCTAACGGTACGGACGGGAATTGTGCCTCCAGATTGATCCCGAACATCAGTACCGCGATGATGCAGGAGAACAAGTAATCAAGCAGAATCGCCCACCCGACCAGAAAACCCAGGAACGGGTTCATCGCTTTCGTTACATACGTGTACGCTGATCCGGATACCGGAAAGGCCTTGGCCATCTGTCCGTAGCTGACGGCCGTAAACAAGATCGCTGCGAACGCAAGCACATAGGCCGCCAGCAGCATACCTCCGGAACCTTCATGCAAGACACCGAAGCTGGTGAAAAAAATCATCGGGGACATCCAAGCCAGACCCATACTCACCACATGATACAAGGTCAAGTTTCGCTTTAACGTGATAGACTCTGACATCGCTCATCCTCCTCTGTTGTTCCTTCTGCTCTTCGCAATCAAACACTCGCGTCATCATACCTAACATTTTTGCAGCGATTTTTGAAAAAAGTCAAGTTTAATTTTCTATAAAGACGCAAATACCTCGATCCATAAGCACAAAACCTCACTCAAAAAATAATTATTGATTGATCTCGGATTTTTATGTTAGTATTCATAACACAAAGACAAAACTTCATACCAAAGGTTTTCTAGGGTTCCGAATCGCTGCGGCGATTGCCTGGACCGAGAGAAAACGCACCGATGCCATGGCACCCGGTGTACACGGCGGGACAAAAGCCCGGGAGAATGAATCAAAAGACTTCTTTTGATATTCTCCCGGGCTTTTTACTATTTTTCTGAGGAGGCAACTCGATGACAACTGCTTATTCCATCACGCTCCAGCCAGGCCACAAGTGGTCCGCCTATGTAAGCAGCGGCAAGCTGCTCCGATTCACGGCGGACGGAGATGAAGCCAATCTCTCTTGCCTGTTCTATCACGCCCGGCACACGGCCGAGCGCTACAACATGCCCGACACGCTTAAGGCGCAGCATACCGCATTCTTGTCCGCAGGCCATATTCTGATGAGCGATCAGGGCCGGGCACTGGTCTCCATTACGGAGGACACCGTTGGCTGGCATGATACGCTATCCGGTTATACGACGCGTGAAGGCACGGATGCCAAGTATGGCGGGACCTCCTTCCAGACGCACCGCAACGAATGGCTGCGCAGCGGCGAGGAGAACCTGACGGTCGAGCTGTTCCGGCATGGTCTTGCGGCGCGTGATCTGTCGGTACCACTGAACCTGTTCTCGAAAGTCGTGTGCGAGCTGAACGGTGACATGCACTATGTCCAGCAGCCTACAGCGGGACGGTACGTGACGCTCCGCACGGAAATGGATGTGCTTGCGGTGTTCTCCAGCACGCCCAACCCGCTGAACCCTTCCCCCGCCTTTCCCGTGGCGGCCATCGAAGTCCAGATCACCAATGCGGAGCCCGTCAGCCCGGACGACAAGTGCGTGCAGCATTGCAGCGAGAACCGGCGCGCCTTTGACAACACATGGAATGCCCACAAATTAACGAAGGGAGCTTACTGACGATGAGCCTATTCCAACCTGTGTTCAGCGAACGAAGCAAAGCAGACGCAATCTATACCCACATCATTCCGGCCGGGGACGGCTGGCTGCATGACCTGCTTCCCGGCCAGATCCTGCGGATCGTCGATGTGGAGGGCAATCAGGCGGTCGATACGCTGTTCTACTCCACCGGGGATCCTGGCGATCACTACAGCGCCGTGAAGACCATCGCGCAGCAGCGCAATCTGTATCTGACTGCAGGCTCTACACTAGTCGCAGAATCCGGACGGGAGCTGGTTCAGATCACCGCCGATACCTGCGGCAGACATGATACGATCGGCGGTGCCTGCTCCGCTCAGAGCAACACGGTGCGTTATGCCCATGACACGCTGCCGATGCATAACTGCCGTGACACCTTCATGCGGATGCTGTCCAGCCGAAGCGAGTATAGCAAGCGGGAGCTTGCGCCTAACGTGAATTTTTTCATGAACGTGCCGGTGACGCCGGAGGGCCAGCTAACCTTCGCCGATGGCGTATCCGGGCCCGGGCGTTATGTAGAGATGGTCGCGCTATCCCCTGTTACCGTGCTCATCAGCAACTGTCCGCAGCTGAATAACCCTTGCAATGCCTATAACCCTACTCCGGCGGAAGTCATCGTCTGGGATACGAATGGAGGCGAAGCTCATGTTTAACAAAGTACTGATTGCTAACCGCGGAGCCATCGCCGTGCGCATCATCCGCACATTGCGCTCCATGGGAGTCGCCTCCGTGGCTGTGTATACGACGGCAGACCGGGACAGCCTGCATGTCGAGCAGGCGGATGAAGCGGTATGGATCGGAGACGGACCGGCCAAGGACAGTTACCTGAATGCCTCGCTCATTCTGCAGACGGCGCTGGAGACCGGAGCGGAAGCGATTCATCCCGGCTACGGATTTCTGAGCGAGAACACGGAATTCGCACGAGCTTGCGCCGCTCGCGGCATCACCTTCATCGGACCGACGCCCGAGCAAATCGAGCTGTTCGGCCTGAAGCATACCGCGCGCGCCATCGCGGAGCAGGCTGGAGTTCCGCTGCTGCCCGGCACCGGGCTGATCTCGGACGCGGAAGAAGCCGTTCGCAGCGCCGGAGCTATCGGCTACCCGGTCATGCTGAAGAGCACGGCAGGCGGAGGCGGGATCGGGATGCGGATCTGCGCCGATGAGTCGCAGCTGCGGCAGGCTTTTGACTCGGTCACGAGGCTGGCGGCTGCTAACTTTAACGACGGCGGCGTGTTTCTCGAAGCCTACATTGCCCGGGCCCGGCATGTCGAGGTCCAGATCTTCGGCACGGGCAGCGGCGAAGCCGTTGCGCTCGGCGAGCGGGACTGCTCCGTACAGCGACGCAATCAGAAGATCATCGAAGAAACACCTGCCCCACTTCTCCCTGCGGACATCCGGACCAGCATGCTGGAGCATGCCCGGGGGCTTGCACTCACCGCAGGTTACCGCAGCGCTGGGACGGTCGAGTACTTATACGATCCCGAACGTCAGCAGTACTACTTCCTAGAAGTGAATACGCGCTTGCAGGTGGAGCATGGCGTAACCGAAGAGGTATTGGGTATCGACCTGGTCGAGTGGATGATCAAGGAAGCGGCCGGCGAGCTGAGCAGCCTCCAGGAGCTAATCCGTCAGCCTGCCGGGCATAGCCTGCAAGTGCGGCTCTACGCCGAGGACTGCCAGCATGATTTCCGCCCGAGCACCGGCCGGATCGATCAGATCCTCCTGCCGGACAACACCCGTGTGGAAACCTGGATTCAATCGGGTCTGGAGGTCACACCACTTTACGATCCTATGCTGGCCAAGATCATCGTTCATGCCGACACCCGCGAAGCGGCCATTCGGCAGATGATCGCCGCCCTGCAAGAGCTGCGCGTCTACGGCCTTGCCAACAATCAGTCTTATATAGAAGCTTTTCTGCAAACGTCGGCTTTCGGGGAGGGCCGGGTATATACCACGATGCTTCAGACCTTCAGGCCTCGAGAGCATGCGATTGAAGTGCTGGACGGCGGGGTACAGACGACCGTCCAGGACGATCCCGGACGGGTCGGCTACTGGGATATCGGCGTTCCGCCTTCGGGCCCGATGGACCGGCTTGCTTTCCGAACGGGCAACCGGCTGCTGGGCAATGCCGATGGAGCGGCGGGACTTGAGATGACGCTGCGGGGCGGTTCCTTCCAGTTCCGAGACGATATCGTATTCTGCCTGACCGGAGCGGATATGGGAGCAACGCTCGATGGCGTGACCGTTCCGCTGTATACGCCGGTGAAGGCCTCCTCAGGAGCCGTGCTCTCTCTCGGCGAAGCTAAGGCCGGCATGCGGACTTATCTGCTGGTGGCGGGAGGGCTGGATATGCCACTCACCCTGGGCAGCGCAGCTACCTTCACGCTGGGCGGATTCGGAGGTCACGGAGGCGGCGCGCTCCGTCCGGGTTCTGTTCTGGCTGTTCAGAGGAGCGGCGTGACTACGCCTCCTCTGGGTTTAGCTGCCTCTTCCCGCCCCGTGCTCGCCAAGGAATGGACCATCGGCGTCATTCCCGGACCGCATTGCACCGAAGAATACCTGCTTCCGGCTTATCTGGAGCAGCTGACGCAGACTTCCTGGGAGGTGCATTTCAACAGTTCACGAACAGGTGTTCGATTGATTGGTCCAGCACCACTTTGGGCTCGGGAGGACGGCGGTGACGCTGGCCTGCATCCTTCCAATATTCACGATAACGCCTATGCGGTGGGCGCGCTTGACTTGACCGGAGATATGCCGATCCTACTCGGACCGGACGGGCCGAGTCTCGGAGGGTTCGTTTGTCCTGTCACGACGGCCACGGCAGAGCTGTGGAAGATTGGCCAACTGCATCCCGGCGATACGGTCCGGTTCATGCTGATTTCGGTCGAGGAAGCCGAAGAGCTGCGGCTGGAGCAGGAGAACTATTTGACCCGATTGGGCGATGCGCCCGTTCTCCCTTCCCTCCCGGCCGTATCCCGGGGCGGCTATACGCCGCTGATCGCCTATGAGGAAGCGGGACGCCGGTTTCCGATCGCTATCCGCTGCTCGGGCGATGAGAACCTGCTGATCGAATATGGCGAGCGGGAGCTCGATCTGCTGTACCGCTTCCAGGTCTATGTCCTGATGGAGGAAATCCACAGCAGTGGCCGTATCCCGTTCGTCGAGCTGACACCAGGCATCCGTTCCCTGCAGATCCATCTGGACCCGTCCAAGATGACGGTGAAGGAAGCGGCGGCCATCGTACTCGAGATGGACCTCAGCTTGCCTGAGCTCGGCTCGATCGAAGTGCCATCCCGGATCGTGAAGCTTCCCTTGTCCTGGGATGACCCGGCCACCCAGCTGGCGATCGAGCGGTATCAGCAAAATGTCCGCCCGGATGCTCCCTGGTGCCCGAGCAACCTGGAGTTCATACGCCGGATGAACGGACTGGGGTCACTGGAGGAGGTCGCAGAGGTCGTCTTTAACGCTTCGTATCTCGTCATGGGATTAGGCGATGTGTATCTCGGCGCGCCGGTAGCGGTCCCTCTCGATCCGCGTCACCGGCTGGTGACGACCAAGTACAACCCCGCCCGAACCTGGACGCCGGAGAATGCCGTCGGCATTGGCGGAGCGTATCTGTGCGTGTATGGCATGGAAGGTCCCGGCGGCTATCAGTTCGTCGGCCGCACCGTGCAAATGTGGAACAAGCACCGCTCTACGCCGAATTTCGAAGCTGGGAAGCCATGGCTATTACGCTTCTTCGATCAGATACAGTTTTATCCAGTCTCTGAGAAGGAGCTGCTTCAGATGAGAGAAGATTTTCCTCGGGGCGACTTCCTTGTAGATGTAGAGGAAACTACATTCCGTCTGGGAGACTATCTGAAGTGGACCGACAGCATTCAGGACGGAGCCTCTCTATTCCGCCAGCAGCAGCAAAGCGCCTTCAAGCAGGAGCTTGCTTATTGGAAGGAACTCGGCATCGCCGAGCATGTCTCCGAGCCTGAGCCGCCCTCCGCTCTACAGCAGGAAAGCTTGCCTGCCGGCAGCTCCGGCGTGAACAGTTCGATGTCCGGCAGCGTGTGGAAGGTGCTGGTCACCCCCGGCCAACAGGTGCGCAAGGGTGAAGTGCTAGTCGTGGAAGAAAGTATGAAGATGGAATTCCCGCAATTCGCCCCGTTCGACGGCGTCATCGCCTCCATCTATGTTGAGGCCGGGGACGAAGTCAGATCCGGGGACTGCCTGGCAGCCATTTATCCATTAGAGGAGGCGACCGCCTGATGTCGATGTCATCCGTACCGTTGGAGTTATCTATAGAAGCTTTGCAGCAAGGCTACCGCCGGGGCTCGTTTACGCCTGAGGACGTCGTCCGTGCTATTGTAGACCGGGCGAACCGCGACCTGGAGATGCATATCTGGATTCTGCCGCCGTCGGTGGAACGCATCGCCCCTTATCTGGAGCGGCTTCAAGAGCTTGATCCTGCGGATTGCCCGCTGTGGGGTATTCCCTTTGCCATTAAGGACAATATCGAGGTAGCGGGCTGGCCGGTCACGGCCGCCTGCCCGGACTTTGCCTATACGCCGGAGGCGCACGCCTCGGTGGTGGAACGGCTTATTGCTGCCGGAGCCATTCCGGTCGGGAAAACGAATCTGGACCAGTTCGCCACCGGGCTGGTCGGCACGCGGAGTCCCTACGGGGACACGCATAACGCGCTGCGTCACGAGCTGATCAGCGGAGGCTCCAGCTCCGGATCGGCCGTAGCGGTAGCACGGGGTCAGGCGGCCTTCGCACTCGGCACGGATACAGCCGGCTCAGGAAGGGTGCCTGCTGCCCTGAACCGGCTGATCGGCTACAAGCCGGCCGTGGGAGCTTGGCCTTCACGCGGGGTCGTGCCGGCTTGCCGCAGCATCGACTGCGTCACGGTCTTCACCCGCAGCGTCGCAGATGCGGAGGCCGTGGATCAGGCCGCTCGCGGCTGGGACCAGGGCGATCCGTTCTCGCGGGACCGTCCGCTGAAGCGTAGCGCTTCGCCGGACGCTTGGCTGCTGCCGAAGGAGCCGCCCGCTTTCTACGGGCCGTTCGCCGAGGCGTACGAGCAGGCCTGGCAGGAGACCCGGCAGAGGATCCAGAGCCTCGGCGTCAAGATCCGGGAAGTCGATACGGAACTGTTGCTTGAAGCCGCCGCCCTGCTGTACGAAGGCCCGCTGGTCGCGGAGCGCTGGGCGGACCTCGGCTCCTTCGTGGAGCGCCATCCCGGGGCGACGCTTCCGGTCACCGAAGCTATTCTGCGCTCCGGCACCCGGACGGAGTTCGACGCATCCTCTCTGTTCCGCGCTCAGCACCGGCTGCAGACCATCAAGCATCTGACAGCCGAGCTGCTCCGGGGCTCCGTGCTCGTGCTGCCGACCTGCGGGGGGACCTGGACCCGCGAGCAGGTCGCTACGGATCCGATCGCCACCAATCGCAGCATGGGCCAATTCACGAACCACTGCAACCTGCTGGATCTCAGCGCCATCGCGGTGCCTTCTGTCGATGCCGCCGAACGGCTGCCCTTCGGCATCACCTTGTTCACGCTGGCCGAGGAGGAGGCTAACCTGGTTCCTGCCGCCAATCTCTTCCTGCGACAGCAGGAGTTCATAACCGTCGCCGTGTGCGGACTGCATATGCGAGGACTTGCCCTGGAGCCTCAGATGACGGGGCTAGGTGCCTTCTTCCTGGAGGAAGCCGCTACGGCGGAGAGCTATGAGCTTTACAAGCTCCCCACCTCGCCGGCCAAGCCGGGGCTTGTCCGCACTGTGGAAGGCGGCTCATCGATTGCGGTGGAGCTCTGGCAGATACCGGCTGCGTCCTTCGGCACCTTCACCGCCTCTATCCCCGCTCCACTGGGGATAGGGAAGATCGAGCTCCGCGACGGGCGGCTCGTGTCGGGCTTTGTATGCGAAGCTTTTGCTGTGCAAGGCGCCGTAAACATTACCTCTTTCGGCGGCTGGCGGGCAGCGGTTCAGTCGTAACCGGATATCTCAAGGATGAGCGCAGGCATGCGTTTCATCCTTTTTTTACATCTCAACCTATTGGATACGATGCTGTGCCCTTTGCTTGAATTCCGGCGCCTGTGCTATCATGGAAGTTCAATTTGTCTTATTCGCAGATCATGATATGAGGCCCTCCACCCTCTTTACTGCCAACTTAAAAGGAAAGGTGATCAAACCATGATGACTTTTAGTCGCATTGCTATCATGAAGCCCCCGTTTCCCTAGCTAGGCTCATCGTTCGATCGGTTTGAACTATAAGCCTGTAGGAGGGCAAATCCATGATGAAAAACGTTGCAGTACCATCTTTACTATTGATGATTGTTCTTGTGGCATTTCCACAAATCAGCGAGACGATCTACACCCCGTCATTGCCGGATATTTCAGCAGTTCTCGGTGTCTCCAGCAATGACGTGCAGCTTACCTTAAGCCTCTACTTTGTCGGATTCGCGTTGGGCGTGTTCGGGTGGGGCTGGCTTTCGGATCGTATCGGTCGCAGACCCGCTATGCTTGGCGGTCTCCTGGTATACGGGCTTGGAAGCCTGATGTGCTTGTATTCCGAGTCTATCTCTATGCTGCTTGTGAGCCGTTTCATCCAGGCCTTTGGAGCCGCTACCGGATCGATCATTACTCAAACGATTCTTCGTGAAAGTGTTTCGGGACAGAAACGGCATGCGATGTTCGCGCAAATATCTGCCGTCATTGCTTTTACACCGGCTGTAGGGCCGCTGATTGGAGGATGGATCGATCAAGCGCTGGGCTTCCGTGCGGTTTTCTTCAGCCTTGTGGCCATGAGTGTCTTCTTGCTGATCTATGCCTTTCTTAGATTGCCGGAAACAACCGATGTATCCAAGAGGAACAAGGTCGCGATTCTTCCGATTCTGAAAAGAATGCTGGCGTTACCGCGTGTCCTGGTGTTCGGGTTACTCATCGGGGGCATCAATGGCATCTTATTCAGCTACTATGCGGAAGCTCCCTTCATCTTTATCGAACACTTCCGAGTCTCCCCGGGGGTGTATGGTTTGCTCGGCGTGATCGTCGCCCTGGCCTCGGTCATTGGTGCCATGGTGTCGAAAAGACTGTTGACCGTCCAAGCTCCAGAGAAAACCATTCATAACGGTTGTCTGGTGATGACGGCTGGGGCTTTCCTGCTCACCATCGTTAGCAGTCTGGATAGCCTTAACATGCTGCCCGATCTCGCCGTATCCATGGGCATGCTGCTCACGGTGTTTATCCTGCTGTTAGGAGCGGGCATTGCACTGCCCAATTGCTTGAGTTTGGCGCTTGTCCGTTTTCAGGATGTGGTAGGAACCGCAGGTGCTGTGTTCAGCTTGGGGTACTACTTGCTGGTGAGTTTAACGACATGGGGCATGAGTGCGCTTCACAACGGCTCACTGATGACCATGCCTTTGTATTTCCTAGGAATAAGCGTTTTCCTGTGGCTTTTCAGTAAAAAGTTCATTACCCAGGAGTAACATGCTTACTCATTTGCACTAAAGGAGATGTGAAGCGGGGCGTTGACCATCTTCGTTATAAGCAAACAAGCAGCTAAGTCTGGTCTTCCAGGCTCTACGCTGCTTGTTTTTTTATGGCTTGGCTTGTTTGCTATAGCTTGATTTATATACCGGCTACCCTTCCCAGCTAACCTCCACATACCACGTATACGTCTCCCCCGCCCCTACAGTGGCGGAAGCTCTCTGATCCATCGCATCAGCCAAGTCGTCCAGAAATCCAGTTGCCGGCTCCAACGCCAGATGATACTGGCCCAGATAACCGCCATAGTTGGCCCACACCGAGAGATAGGGCACCTTCTCCACAGGAAAGGACAAGGTGATGCCCTCCCGCTTCCGCGGATCGTACAAGGAGGCTTTGCCCTCAGGCAGCGTGCCGGTGAAATAAAATTTCTCCGCCGTCCGCTCCTGCCCGCCTCCGGTCCTGTTCAGCCGAAGATCAGGATCGTGCCGATCCGGCTGCGGCCATGACAGCCGTGTTCCCCTGGTCCCCAAGCGGCCGCCTTCTGAAAAGGAAACCGCTATTTCGTCAAGCCCCTCGGGCACTCGCACCTCCATGCCTTCTTCGATGTGGAATAACGGATGAGCCGCCCACAGAAAGGACAATGGGAACGGACTCTGATTCGTCACCGTATAATCAATCCGCAGCCGGTCCTCCGCGGAAAACGAATACGTTTTATCCAAACGGTAAGGCAGCCTTACTCCTTGAACGCTGCAATGAAGCTGACCCAGTGACGCCTCGGCTTGCCAAGGTATGGACCACACCTCTCCATGATCGGGAAGAGCCGTCTCCATCCAAGGATGCTCCGGGTACCGGCAAGCATTGATCGTCGGAAACATCTCATCCCACCCGCTTCCGTCGCTGGAGGCGAATGAACTCCCATAGCCGCTATTGCCGAGCGGTCTATCTGCGCGAGCACGAGACAACCACTCCCGGCCCGACAGCCGGTTCTGCAGCGAAATCATCTTGGCGCCCAGCTCCGGGAGCAGCGTGACCTGCATCGCCGGGGTCCGCCCGGTCCATGCGGCATACCCATCGACCTTATGAAGATTCCATGTCATAGTCATTCACGCTTCCGAGCAAAGCAAGAGATGCTGCGCTGCTCCCTGATGATGGGGCTCAAGCTCAAGCGCCTGCCGGAAATGCTCCTCCGCTTGCTGAAGCTTGCCCAGTCCCAGATGGCCAAGTCCCATCATATAATGACAGTGAAGCTGATTTCGCTTGGTCAGATCGTCGTCGAAGACGAGAAAATCCGGCAGCGATACGGCGAAGTAATCGAGCCCAGGCTGATCGAACAGATGCTTTTCTCCATAATCCACAAGCTTGTTGAATCGGCTTCTCGCCTCACGCTCCTTCCCGAGCTTGCGAAGGGCAGCTCCTTGATAGAAAATCATGTGCGGAGGCTGATCGTTGTAATACATGGCGCTGGCCGGCTCATCCAATCCTTCCGATGCCTTCAAGAAAGCCGCCTCCGCTTCGCTGTCTAAGCCCAACTGCTCATAGGCAATCCCCAGATAATAATCAATATTGTTCTCCTGGGCACCTTCCAGCTTGCCTTCATTCACATTAAGCGGATACTGTTTAGCCTCGAGCAGCTGCCGTACCGCCTCCTCGGCGTCTCCCTGGCTCAGCAGACGCTTGGCGATTTCGACACGGGCCAGCACATATTGGGCCGGCACCTTGCCTTCTCCACCCTCCCACGGGTGGAAGTTCCGGCTCAGGATCAGACGGAGCGCTTCTTCATGCCGGTCCATCTGATTATGCAGCGTGATATATTCCAGGAACAGATCATCGCGCAGCTTGACCGGCCCCAGATGCTTCTCCAGGTCCTGCAAACGGGCTTCCGGCGCGTAGCCGAGCTTTTTATATAGCTGATCCAGTTCATAGAAGACCCGTGCGTCTGAAGTGTTTCGTTCGAAAGCGGCCTGCAGTGCCTGCAGCGCCTGCTCCGGCTGATTTCTCTTGTTGTAATAGGCCAGCGCGAGATTGCGAAGCGGCGTGGCAAAGCTGCTATCCAGCTCAACTGAGACTTCCCAGCAAGAGATGGCCTCCTCATGCCGCTTCTTGTCATACAGAAGATTGCCCAGATAGTACAGCGCCTTGGCGTCCTCTGGCTGCAAGGCTGTCGCCTGCTTCAGCACCGCATAATCATGGAGAGAATTCGGGAAGCAGTAGATCGAGTCTGCCTTAGCCGCCAAGTCATAATACAGACCGGCTTTAGTCGGATCTCCCAGCTTCAGGCTGTAGCTGGCTTGGTAATAACGGATCATCGGATACACGTCCGTCCGGTTCAGGCCCGCGATCCGCTCCAGGACAGCCAGCGCTTCCTCATAACGACCGGCATCGGCGTAATCCTGTGCCAGAGCCATGTAGTTATGGGCATCATCCCGCATCAATACCGTCAGGTTCTCCTGCGCCTCTAGGGCATCATCAGGACGATCCAGCTCCTTATAGATAATGACGAGCTCCTGGCTGGCGCTGAATTCCATCGGATCGAGCCCGATAGTCTCCAGCGCCAGCCATTCTGCCTCCTCCAGCCGTCCGAGCATTCTCAAGACGACGCTTTTCAGCATACGGGCCTGGTAATGACGGTATTGCACGTTCAGCGACCGTTCGATCAGCTCAAGCGCCTCTTCGTACTCCTGCTGCTCGCACGCAATCTGTGCCAGTGCGAAATACCCCGCTCCTTGCCACGCCGCCGACCATACCGATTTGTAGAAGGCTTCATATGCCTCCTCGAGCCGGCCCTGCCATTTCAGCGCCAGGCCCAGTTGATAGAATGGCTCGGTGTCATACGGTCTCGCGTTATGACGCGTCAGCGTTTCGATGGCCTTGCGGAAGCAAGCTTCGCTTTGCTCGAAGCAGCCCCGGCGCAGCAGCAGCCGACCGTAGGCATTGTTCAGGCGAATGTCCCCAGGGTCCCGCTTGAGGCCTTCCAGGTAATACGCCTCCGGCTCATAAGTCGCATGGCGGTACTGCTCCAGGTGAAGGCCCGCCAAGTAGAGCGCTTCCGTGCTTGCCAGCTTCTCTGGAGCCCCGATGGCTTCTGCCGGATCGGGAATCTGCTCGATTCCTTTCGGCTTCGGCCGGTAAGCGATCAGTTCCTTGCCCTGAGAGGACAGTACGAGAACCTGCAGTTCTTCGTCCCGCACATTTTCACCCAGCTCGACCTCAGCCAGGAACGGCTCCACCGGGGACAGTCTTACCGTCCGGTCCAGACAGATCTCCCCCGCTCTCTTCAGCAGGATGCGTGCCTCTTCGTACACGGAAGTCGCATAGGCCTGAACGGTCGCTCGCGTACCTACCACCTCCAGATTCACGGCCGCCTCGATCGAAGCGTTCTTAACCATCCCGATCTGCTTGTACGGCATGAAATACTGCTTGAAGCTTTTCTCCTCGTAAGGCTGCAGCCAGGTGAAATCCGGCTGATTATCTGTATACACCCCGGTCATCAGTTCGATATACGGCCCGTCCTCATCAGTCAAGTTGCGGTCCCAGGCTTGCCCGAATTCCCCGTGTCCCCAGGTCCACTGCTTCTTCCCCGGAGAAACATGCTTGTTCGCGACATGCAGCAGGCCAGCATTCACGCCGTGATCATAGCCGCCGACAAAGTTATAGTCGGAATGGTAGGCCATGTAAGAGGTCGGCACCGGAATGTTGCGGTATTTGGAAATATCTACGCCGGCCGAGTAGTCCATTTTATAGTAGGTACCGGTTGCGATCGGGAATTTGGACACATCCCGCTTCCCATGATCGAAGACAGCATGCACATCCGGCGGAAAAACAGACTGCGTGTCGTCGTTGACCGCGACAGCCGGGTTCGCCCACCACAGGAACGTCTGCGGCTGCGGCGTACGGTTGTACAGCTGAGCCTGGATTTCCAGGTACGCTTTGCCCGGATACAGCGTAAAGCCTGTCGATACCTTGGTTCCGTACATGCGGTCGATCTCTCCCACCCATACCGTCTTGCTTCCGTCCGTATTCGTCTCCACTTTGTATTCCACAGGTCCAAAGGTATTTGGACGGTGATGCTGGGGCCAGTTAAACTCGATGCCGCCGGAAATCCACGGTCCCGCCAGACCCACCAGCGCCGGCTTAATCACCTGATTGTGATAGACAAAATCATAGTGATTGGTCTTATCGATAGCCCGGTAGATCCGACCGCCAAGCTCCGGCATGATCTGGATGGACAGATACTCATTCTCCAGAAACACGATGCGGTAAGGCTTCTGCACCTTGTCATCATAGATCTTGTCGATCACCGGCAACGGATATACCCGTCCTGAGCTGCCCTGATAAACGCGCTTCTCCAGAAACATCGGATTGGCATCGGGCTTTCCGACCTCATAAGTGGGAAGGTCTACTGTCTCTTCCCAAACCTTCACTGCTTCTTCAGTCTGTATCGTTTTGACCATATCAGCTCATCCTTTCTTCACTTGAACATCGGATCTAGCTCTCATCTTACCGGCATACGAGCGTAACAGCCATTGACGATCTCATGAGGATGATGGACGATCTGATGATTTTTGCCGTATACTCTATGTATGGAAAATCAACCTTTACGTAAGCCCGACGGATTTCGCTCCGAACGATTAATCGTGCTGCCCGCGCATATCTGTGACGAGGCGGCCCAGCACCCGCTTGTCCGCCCGATCTATGTGACGGATACCGGATATTACCCCCGCGCACTTCATCACTATATGGAGCGGCCGCAAGGCATCGAAGTGCAAATCCTCATCTGCTGCATGGAAGGAGAAGGCTGGTACCTGCTGGATGGAGGCCGCAAGCACACTCTTCAGCAGGGCCAAGCCATCCTCCTGCCAGCGGGCATTCCTCACGCCTATGGTTCCTCCGAGGACCATCCCTGGAGTATTTACTGGTGGCATATGAAAGGAGAGCAAGTAGAGGCTTACTTCGGAGACCTCGGCCCCGGCGACGAGGCGGTGACGCTGACGCTGGAGAAGACCCGGCAAGTGGCGGAGCTGTTCCAAGAAGGTTATGAGCTGCTGGAGCAGGGGTATACGCTGAATCATATGATCTATGTGTCCCAGGTGGCGGGGCATCTGGCCGCTATCCTACGGAATGCCCGGCTGCAGCCGCAGGCGGCTCTGCCGCACAGCCGTACCGACCTGGCTCATACGATCCGATATATGATGGACCATCTGGAGAGCCGCTTAACGCTGAAGGAGCTAGCTGCTCAGGCAAAGGTATCGGTTCCCCATTTCACCCACCAGTTCAAGGAGGCTACCGGTTATTCCCCGATCGATTATTTCCTGCGTCTGAAGATTCAGCTTGCCTGCAGCAATCTGGACCTGACCAGGGACAGCGTGAAGGAAATTAGCCACCGGCTGGGCTTCCAGGACCCGTACTATTTCTCCCGCCTGTTCAAACAAATAATGGGAAAGTCCCCTTCCGATTATCGAAATACCCGGAAGGGGTAGCTTTCCCGCTTGCTTCCGCCTCATCCCGAGGCGGGTTCCTTCGTGTATGCGGTTAGTGATTCCATAATTTCTGGCGTTTCTTATAATTATCCGTGTAGATTTTCTCCAGCTTGGCCAGACCGGCCGCCTCGACTTCCTTCAGCATCTGCTGGTACAGCTCCGTCACCTGCTCCTCGGTTGGCGCAAGCGCCATCTTCAGGAAATACTTA
This sequence comes from Paenibacillus filicis, assembly GCF_038070315.1. Taxonomy (NCBI): domain Bacteria; kingdom Bacillati; phylum Bacillota; class Bacilli; order Caryophanales; family Paenibacillaceae; genus Paenibacillus; species Paenibacillus filicis. Next base: position 248,725 of record NZ_JBBPCC010000007.1, read on the forward strand.
TTGACGGTATCGTTCACCTTGGTCTCCATAATCGCTTCCGGGGTGCCGCCCGCCGGGCCGAGATTATCATAAGGCGCGGTGTCGAACGATGTGTCCGCCAGGTTCTTCACCGCCAGATCGGTGACCGGATCGCTGTTGAAACGGCCGATCAGGTCATAGGGCGTGCCGTCGGAGCCCGGGCCGTTCTTGAGCATCCACGTCCACTTGCGGATGCCCGTTTTCCGCGAGGCTCCGTCCCAGTCTTTATTGAACGCCTCCAGCACTTCCGGACGCGGCACATGCTTGCCGTCCTTCTTGTCCCAGTGTGTACCCTCTACGCCCCACATGAGCAAATATTGCCCTTCTTCGCTAGCCAGAAAGTCCAGCAGCTTCATCGTTCTCACCGGGTCCTTATTGGACCGGGTAATGGCTACGCCATCCCAGCCCAGGGAGCTCTTCGGACCGTAGGTCGTCTGATTCGCCTGCACGCCTGGAGCGAGCACCTTGTATTGATAGAACTGACGCTCATCCTTCTTGGACTGATCTGGGGCTTCGGCTTTCAATAGCGAGTTCGGCTTGCCTACGTTCCAGAGTGCGTCGGCCGTAGCGAATACGTTGCCAGCTGCCAGCTTTTGCTCGAATTGCTTCGTCTTCATGGTTGCCCATTCCTTGTCGAGCAGTCCCTTGCGGTACAAGGAATTCAAGAACTTGACCATATCCAGGTAACGCGGATCGTGAACGTCCTTCTTCAGTTCTCCGCCCACTTCATAATACGGCTTCATGCCGAACATTCCTTTGAAGCTCCCGGTCACGCCACCGATATTTTCACCGTTCAACGTCATTCCGATCGATTCCTTGCCGTCGATCGCCGGGTATTTTTCCTTGAACTTCACAAGCAAGCTTTCAAATTCTTCTGCGGTAAATGGCTCGCCGTTATTCACCTTAGCCCCGACGCCGAGCTCCTTCATGATATCCATACGCATCATAAAGCCGAACACCGGATATTTCTCCAGCCCGTACCAATTGGCGAAGTAATAATTTTTGCCATCCTCGTTGCGGGTCTTGGCGAGCGTATCGCCATACATCTCCTTGATATGCGGCCCGTACTTGTCGAGCAGCTCATTGAGCGGGACAACCGCGCCCGAGGAAATATACTTGTTCATGATATCGCTTCCACGATCCAGCATCACAACATCCGGCAGATCGCCGCTCGCCAGCATCAGATTCAGCTTCTCCACGGGATTACCCGTCGGCTGCTGAATTTCCAGGGTGATGCCTGTTTTCTCCGTAATCACCTTGGCTACCGGGTTCGTGAATGCATCCCCCGTATTTTTGTCGAACCAGGTCAAGGTGATGGGCGCCGTACTCCCCGCGTCTGTGCCGCCATTCCCCTGAGCAGGAGCTGCCTTCTGATTGTCGCTGCAGCCAGATATCGCCGTTACAACTAGCCCTGCCGCTAGCATTCCTTTGATTACCTTCATAACCTGAACCCCTTTCCGAAGTCACTTAGTCTGGTGCCTGAGTACATGTCTAATTGTAAAAACGGAGAGTTCAATTAGCTATAACGCAAATTACCAATTCATAATGGAAACCGCCTTTCCTTCGGGAAAGCGCTATCCCGGACTGATTCACCCAGGATTGTAAGGAATCCGGATCGTGACGGCCGTGCCGATGCCCGGTCTGCTGAACATCGAGACGCCGTACTCGCTGCCATAAGTCAACTTGATCCGGTCATCGACGTTTTTGATACCGTAGCCGGATGCATGCTCGCTTTTCTGCAGGGCGCTGTCCAGTTGGCCTGGGGTCATGCCGATTCCATCGTCAATGACGCGCAGCAAGATATCTGGTCCTTCCCGTTTTAATTGGATCTTAATGTTGATCCCCGACTCGTCCCACATCGCATGGTTGATGCAATTCTCAATAAAGGGCTGGACGATCAGCTTGATTGTCGAGCGCTGGAATAGCCCTTCGTCAAGGTCGTAATGCATATGCAGTTTATTGCGGAAACGAATATCCTGAATCGCCACATAATTCTGAACCAGATCCATCTCCTGCTTGAGCATGATGATCCGCTTACCCTTGTTCAAGGACACCCGATAGTACTTGGCCAGAAAATTCACCATGCGGTGAACCTGCATCGCGCCATCCTTCATAGCGAGCGAAGAAATGGAAGACAAGGTGTTGTAGAGGAAATGAGGATTAATCTGTGCCTGAAGCGTGTTCAGCTCCGATTCCTTCCTAGCGATCTCCTTTACATAGACATCCTTAATCAAGGTCTGGATGGTCGATGCCATCTTGTGAAAGGCAAAGGAAAGCTGATCCACCTCGTCATAGCCCCTCGGATTCACGGATAACCGAAAATCCCCCCGCTCCACCTTGCGAATCTGCTGCAGCAGCACCTCGATCCGCTTGGTCAGCAGCTTGGTCGTCATATACAGCAGCAGGATCGCGACGCTGATCGTAAGGACGGAATACCAGATGATTTTCTTCGTCGCCTTGTTCGTATTGGACAGCAGTTCATCATAGGGGACAGTGATGACCGTGCTCCAGCCGTTGCTCAGCTTTTTGTACGTGAAGTAGCGATTCTGTCCGTTAATCCGCATATCGAAATGCTTTTCCTTGTCCTGAAGCTGACTCTGAATCGGATACAGGTCGAACAGCCGGTTGGAATCCAGGCTCCGGTCGCCATGACTGATGATCCATCCCTGCTCATCGATGATAAACACCCTTTTGTTGTTATTCTCCATCTTGATTAGAGAGTATAGCTCATTGTCGCTGATATCGAAGGTTAGAATGCCATACGGATGCTGCAGGCTGAAATAGCTCAAGGAACGGGCCAGCGTGAAGTGCGCATCCTCCGTCTTATAGGCTTCCGAATGCGTGTACACCGTATTCCCCGCTGCCTCCAGCGCCCTTCGCTTCAAGGCAGGGGGCAATTCCTCCATATGTCTCACATACTGATCATCCGAATACAGCGTCTTGTTGTCCGTATAGATCGATATATTTTGCAAGTTGGAATTCAGTGTCATCAGCGAAGGGAGCATCCGGTTGATATATTGAAAAGCATCCAGGTAATCATACGCCTGCTCATAATCCGTCGATAAGTAGTTGCGAAGTTGGGCATCCATATACAACAGGTTGGACAGCTGATTGTAATACTCCAGCCTTTTCTCGACGTTGGTATTGATCTGGGCCAAGGTGACATTCAAGGCCGTATAGGTCTGCTCTGTGACCGTACTCCGGGTGGAGCTATAGGAGTAATAGATCAGGATCGAGAACGGCAGGATGATCACCCCCAGAAAGATCAGGAAGAACTTATGCCGCAGTCGGAGCCTAGCGAACAACCCTTGCCGAACAACCGGCAGACGACGGACGTATTTATCCCAGAAGGAGATGTTTTCGGTATTCATTGGGCGTTACTCCTTGGTTTTTCAGAAATAGGGAGATGAAGTAGGAGGTGCTCTCATAGCCGACCTTCTGCGCGATATCCTGGACCTTCAGCGATTCGTCGGCCAGATATTCCTTGGCCTTATCCAACCGGATTCTCGTTAAGTAATCATGGATCGTGATACCCATCTTATCCTTGAATATCGATCTCAAGTAATTCGGGGACAAGTAGACCTGATCCGACAGGCTGTTGATCGTAAGCGGCTGGTCGAAGCTCTGATCGATCAGCGTCCGCACCTGATGCACGAGCTTGGCGTTCTTGTCAGCGAACCGCTGCCGGACGGATGCCGCCGCATCGCGGACCGTATCCAGCAGGAGGGCCTCGATGTCGTAGATCGTCTCGCATTGGTAGATCGAGTGATACAGCTCCGCCCGTTTTTCCCCCTCCAGCATCGGCTCATGGATCTGCCCGAGCACATGCTCGATGAGCGCAATCGCCCCGTCGCGGACTTTTTTCTTGGCGACGCGGAGTGTCACAAGCTTCGTTACATACTCCCGGAGCATACGTTGCGCTTCGTCCAGCTCATGCCGGTTGATCGTCTCCAGCCACTCCGACTCCGGAAAAGGGGGAGCCTGTTCGCTTTCCCACTGCTTCTGGACGTCCCTCAGACTGATCACTCTGCCCTTGCCTACATAGAACAATGCCTCCAGAATGGTCTTGGTCTGGTGGTACAGAACTTGAAGCTGCGAAAGCTCCTTCTCCTGCTCATCAATCGCAATCGTCACCGTGAACGGCAGCGTTTGCCGCAGCAATTCCGCCGCATCCTGCCAGGCATAATACCCTGGTCGGTGCCTGGCGTCCATGACGATGCCGATCTCCCCTTCCTTGAAGGAAACTATATCGGATTCCAGTTTCTTACCCGACAGCCATCTCTCGAGGAAACCGATCAGTTGGCCGACTGCCTGTTCCAGCGTCAACTTCTGCTCCCCTATGCTGGTCTGGTCCAATTGAAGCAGAGCGAGACCGTAGCGGCCATTCTCGGCATGCCGGGACAGCTTGCGATAGCTGGCCGCCAGATTGTGGAGGCGTTCCTCCTGCTTCTCAACGATCAACTCCTTCAGAATCGTAGACTTGGTTGCTCGAATCGAGCGGTTCTTCATCCGTACCTCCTCACATTTTTGGTTCACTTTCTCGATAACGCTTACAATCTCACTTAGATCGAGCGGCTTCAATAAGTAACCGACAGCTCCTACATTCAAGGCCGACTTCACATAGTTGAATTCGTCGTGGCCGGTCAGGAATACGAACTGCATCCACTCGTACCGCTCCCGGATAGCCTTCGCCAGGTCCAAGCCGTTCATCATCGGCATCTGGACATCGGTGATAACGATGTCAGGCTGGATCGATTCGATCTTCTCCATGGCATCCCTCCCGTTGACGGCCGTACCCGCCACATAGAGCCCCATTTCCTCCCACCGGATATAATCCCTCATCATCTCAAGCTCCAGTTCTTCATCGTCTACTAGAAATAGGCTATACAATCGCTTCCCCTCCCTGTATCTCGATCTACATCTATTATAGTGATTTCACGATACTTCACTATGGGTCCAGAGCAATGTAAGTTATTTTCAGGCATCTTTCGTTACAATGCCATATCGACCTCAATTTTGGGGAATCTTATAATGTGAGTTAACTTGAGATGCGAGGTGCCCTATGAAAAACGAACTGGTCATCCGGGAGCAAGCAGGACTTGCGATCCCCCGGCGCAAGCTGCTCACGACCTTCCGTCAGCAGAAATATTTGTTTCTGATGATGCTGCCCGCCCTGATCTGGGCGCTGATCTTCGCCTATACGCCGATGGTCGGGCTGTATATGTCCTTCGTCAATTACCAGCCTACCTTGGGCGGGTTCTGGCAAACCTTATTTCGCAGCGAGTTTGTCGGCTTGAAGTGGTTCCAATATTTCTTTGGCAACGGCGACTTTCTGATCGTCATGCGCAATACGCTGGCCTCGACGCTCATCACGCTGTTGTTCTCCTTCCCGATGCCGATTCTGATCGCCATCGCGATCAACGAGATCAAGAGTGTCCGCTTTAAGAAGACCGTGCAGACGGTTTCCTACCTGCCGTACTTTATCTCCTGGGTCATTGCGGCCAACATTATCGTAACGCTGCTGTCCTCCGACGGCGCGGTCAACGGCTTGCTGAAGTTTTTCGGCATTACCAATGAGAGCGTTCTCTTTCTGCAGCATGCGCCGTACTTCTGGTGGATCGTCGCGCTGGGCAATACGTGGAAGGACATGGGCTATAACTCGATCATGTATCTGGCGGCCATCTCCTCGATCAATCCGGAGCTGTACGAGGCGGCCAAGGTGGACGGCGCATCCCGGCTCAAGCAGATTCGCTACATCACCTTGCCCCACCTGAAGCCGACGATTGTCATCCTGTTGATCCTGGCGCTCGGCGGCGTGCTGAACGCGGGCTTCGATCAGCACTTCCTGCTCGGCAATGACCTGACGCGCGACTATTCGGATGTGCTGTCTACTTATTCCTTCCGTTATGGGATTCAGAACGGGATGCTTTCCTATGCGTCGGCGGTCGGCATGTTCAGCTCCGTCGTGGCCTTCATCATCGTCTTGATCGTCAACTACACGGCCAAGAAGCTCAACGGCCAGTCCTTATTCTAATCGACTTAGGAGGTCCTTCGTATGCTTGCGCGCAAATCCATCCCGGAGCAGCTTTTCGACGCTTCACTGTATGTGTTTTTATCCCTGGTCTTTGTGGCGACCTTTTATCCGTTCTGGAATATTTTTGTCATCTCGCTCAACGATGCGACCGATACGCTCAAGGGCGGCCTATATTTTTGGCCCAGAATGCCCACGCTCGAAAGCTATATGACCATCTTCCGCAATCCGGAAATCTGGAGCGCCATCCGGGTGACCGTACTGAGGACAATAGCAGGAACGGCGGTGTCCGTCTTTTTCATCTCCATGCTGGCCTATGCGCTCAGCAAGCGCTCGCTGCTCGGGTGGAAATACTTTTCGTTCTTTTTCGTCTTCACCATGTATTTCGCCGGGGGCTTGATTCCGACCTATATGGTCATCAAGTCCGTCGGGCTGATCGATTCCTTCTGGGTGTACATTTTCCCTGGAGCAATCAACGTGTTCCTAATGATTCTCGTCCGCACCTTCATGGAGCAAATTCCCGTGGAAATCGAGGAATCCGCCAAGATCGACGGCGCTCACGACCTGCAGATCTTCTTCCGCATCATGCTTCCGCTCTGCGTGCCTGCGCTGGCCACCATCGGCCTGTTCCTCGCCATCGGCCACTGGAACTCCTGGTACGACTCGTATGTGTACACCTACAAGCCCGAGCTGAAGACGCTGCAGGCCGTGCTGGTGAAAATTCTAAACCAGTTCCAGACCGCGTCCATGATGTCAGACGCCCAGCAGCTCTCGCAGAGCTCCAAGCGTCTTCCGGTTTCCAGTGAAAGCATTCGGATGGCCGTGAATATGGTCGCCACGCTGCCGATTATTCTGGTCTACCCGTTCGTGCAGAAATATTTCGTAAAAGGGATCATGATGGGCGCAATCAAGAGCTAGCGCCAAGCTGGCCTAGGTAGCCGGCCTCCCCATCATGGACCAGTATGATTCTCAGCACCTGCACGCGCGTCCCCAGGCTCCGCTCATCGCGGAGCCTTGTGCTGCGTACAGAGACTTGCACCCCGCGCAGGCTCCTGCAGGTTCCTGCAGGCTCCGATGGGTTCAGTTGGTTTGCCAGCCAGCATGGCGACCACGAACCGGTAGGCGAACGGACACTATTCTGTGAAGAACCGATCTGGCGATACGACTTACCATTCACAGAATATTCCAGCTCCCCCGAATCCAGTCTTTAAAACAGATACAGCCCCGTTCCCTGGATGATCCCAACCGTCACCCAGGACGCCCCCTCCATCCTCTGTGTGGTTCGCTCCGGTCCACCTCTCTTTGACGGGAAACTTCATGAACAACAGGTCGACCGTTCCGCTCAGACCGCCTCGCCGCTTGATTGGTGCATAGGATTCGGTTTCGATAAGTCTCGACCAGACTATGAAACCATTCCTTTCCGATAGGTTATTTTGATGCAGGGCGCACGAAGGCCCCTAGAAAAAAAGACAACTGCATCAGGTTGCCCTGCAGTTGTCTTTCCTTGGTTGAGATAGCGGCTTACTGAACCGCCGCCAAAGGCTGAAGCTCGGCGTCCAGCACATGGACGTCGCCGGGCGCTAGCTCCAGCAGGCGGTTCTGGGAACCGTTGTACACCCGGACCGCTACGGCGGAACGCGCCTCGATCACGGCGCTGACCAGTCGGCCGTTCGCCCAGGTGAGGCTCACTTCCAGGTTCCCCTTAGCCCGCAGGCCCTGCACCGAGCCGTCCGGCCAGCTGGCGGGCAGCGCTGGAAGCAGATGAAGCTCGCCCTCATGGCTTTGCACCAGCAGCTCCGCGATGGCCGCCGTTCCGCCAAAATTGCCGTCGATGACGAAAATATTCGCCTCCGCCCCGGCGATGCCGGATTTGGAGAAGGTCAGCAGATTATCGAGGCATAGCTCGCCGATCAGGTGGCTGATATGGTGCTCGGCCCGATCGCCTTTATGCAGCCTGGCGAAGAACAAGGCAAATAACGCCGCTGTAAACTCTACGTCCTCCAGATCGATTCTCTCCATCCGGTTACGCAGGGTCACCTCGGCTGCTGCGCTCAGCTCCGGCGTATGATGCGGTGTAATCTGGCTGCCCGGGTACAGGGCGAACAGATGGGACAGATGGCGATGCTCCGGCTGTGCCTCCCCGAAATCCTCCAGCCATTCCTGCAGCTGACCACGCTTGCCGATCATCAGCGGAGGCAGTTGTGACAAAGCCGCTTCCCACTTGAGCTGTAGGCTTGCATCCACCTCCAGCTTCCGGGCCGCCTTCTGGCAGAAGGTCAGCAGATCCCGGACCAGTACCTGGTCCATCGTAGATCCCATGGAGAGCTGCTGCGCCTCGTCCTTCTCAGACCCCGGCTGGCCTGCGTAGAAGCTGTTCTCCGGCGAGTTGGAAGGCCCGGTCACCAGCCAGCCGTACTCCGGATGAATAACCATATAATCCAGGAAGAAGGCAGCGGCCTCCTTCAGCACCGGGTATGCCACTTCGGCCAGGAATGTATCATCCTGTCCGTAATCGTAATGCTCCATCAGATGCGTCGCGATCCACAGCCCACCCGTCACATTCAGCCCCCAGGACGTTTCCCAACCCGGCGAGGCGAAGCCCCAAGCGTTGGAGAACACATGGGTCACCCAGCCGTCCGCGTCGTAATAATGGCGCGCCGCAGACCGTCCTGCCTCAGCGAGACTGCGTACATAACGCATTAAGGGTTCGTGGCTTTCAGCCAGATTCACAATTTCCGCCGGGAAATAATTCATCTGCGTATTAACGTCCAGATGATAGTCGCAGCTCCACGCCATCCGGTTCGCTTCGCCGTCATTCCAGACGCCCTGCAGATGCAGAGGCAGGATCGAGTCCGAGCGGGAGCCGGCCAGCGTGAGGTAACGGCCGTATTGGAAGAAGAGCACATACAGCTGCGGATCATCTTGCAGTTGTCCCTTGAACCGGCGGATGCGCTCATCGGTGGGAAGCTCTGCATGAGCCGAACGGCCGAGGTTGAGCTTCACCCGTTCGAATAGCGGCCGGTAATCGGCCAGATGACGCTCCCGGAGCCGGTCGTATCCAAGCTCCAGCGCCTGCTCCAGCTGCCGGAAGCACTTCTCCTTCCAAGCTTCATCCGTCTGGCGGTAATCCGTGTTCACTGCCGTGTAAACCCACGCCTCCTGCGCCTGTTCCACGCGGACCGTTCCTCCGTCAGCCGCCGTCACCGAGCCGCCTCGGACGGCAACGTGGATAAGCCCCCGGCAGGATACGCCGCAGGCTCCGTCGCTATGCATGTCCTCCACAGCGCGCCCCGTGAAGACGATCGTCCCCGGCTCCCGAGTCTCGCTGCTGAACTCGGCGGTACGGCCTTCCACCCGCAGAGTAAAGGAAATTCCTTGCGGGTCGTCGGTCCACAACCGGGATACGATCAGATCATCGGCATGAGTAGCGAACGTCTCCCTTCGCAGCTCATGGCCATCCTTTGTGCCTGTAGACAGGGCTACGGCCTCATGCAAATCCAGCTCCCGGCGGAACGAGGAATCGGCGCTCTGCCCGCGCTCCGTCTGCTCCCAGTCGAGGATCACGTCGCACAGGCTCAGGTTGGTACCGAAGTTAAGCTTCGGCGGCTGCAGGTGCTCCTTGGCCAGCTGATCGCCGGCGCGGAAGTCTCCTTCAAAAAAATGCCGGCGCATCTGCGCCAGATCGCCCTTGGTATTGGACCTGCCCTGAACCGGCTCGGCCTGCCCCGACCAATAGGTGACTTCCGTCAGGCTCCATACCTCCCGGTCCGGCGAGGAGAGGACCATCGTCCCCATCCTGCCGTTGCCGAGCGGAAGCCCCTGGGCCCAGCCGGAGGCAGGACCCGAGTACCACAGCTTCAACTCTTGCATCTTGCACCCTCCGTTTCGTAGCTGAGCCTGCCCTTCTTGTCAGCGCCCGATCTTGAACAGCTTGGACTCGGCTCCCTTGAGCGATACCTTCAGCGAGCCGTCCGCCTTCTGCGTCTGACCGGTCCACAGATCCTTCACTTGGAGAGTCTTGCCACCTCCACGTGTAATCCCGGCGCGGCTCAGGTCAATATCACGGTCCACCGCATCCTGGGTGAAGTTAAACACCGCCAGGTAATACGTGCCCCGGTCTTCCAGCACGAAGAGGTCCGCGGATTTCGTGCCTGTATTTCCTTCGACAGGCTGAAAGGCTTTTCCTTTCAGCGCAACCGCATTCACTTCTGGATTTGTCAAAAGCTGTTCCATATACACCCGGGCGGTAGCGTTGCTGACATCGTCCGAGCTGAGATACACGGTACCCGAGATCGCTGCTGCATTGACACGGGACTTAGCACCCTCATACGATCCGCCCTTGAGCAGGGTCATATAGTCAGGATCGGTGTACGGATAGATTGTGCCGTTCTGCCACCAGCCGTAGGTCAGATTGTTCAGCTGATACTCCGTGCTGCCGAGACTGCCGTCCACATCGCAGGAGATCCGGCGGCTGTGCGCATACTGGCTCGGGAACAGCGGCGCGATGGACGCGCTGATGAACATCTTGCCGTCGATCGCTTTGTTGAGATAGGCCATACCTTGATTGTAAGCCTGGATGCCGGTCTGCGCCTTCGTGTCGTAATGCTTGCCTTCCAACGAGCCGTGGCTCAGGAAATCGACCTTGATATACTCGAAGCCGTGCTTCTTGAAGCGGTTCATGTAGTAATCGATCCGCTGCTTGGACGCCGGATGCGTAGGGTCTACGGCATACGCGCCGTCCAGCTTGGGCAGCACTTGGCCCCCCGCATCGCGCAGCACGATGTCGCTATACTTGTACTTGCCGTCCGTTCCTTCGACCGGCTGCTCCAGATTATCTCCCCAGTATACGAACGGAGAATAGTAGATGCCCGCCTTCTGGCCGTTGCGGCGAATCAGCTTCACCAGGTCGGACAACTGCTGGTCTGTCATATTATCCCAGTAGGAGTCGAGGTTGATGTAAAAATTCCCTTTATTAGCAAAGGATTCGTGCTGCAAATGTTCCTTGAAGTAGTTCGACACCTCCACGGCCTTGTCATAGCTCAGATGCTCGGCGTACGCTCCCCAGCTGTTCCAGCCGACCGGCACGCCCTTCGGAATATTTTTGCCAAAGGCCAGAGGCGGTGCAATCGCGGCATTAACCTGGCCATAGCTCTCAAGCCCAGTACGGTAATCGTCGTAGAACCCGATGAAAATTTTCGGAGAGGTGACGGTCCGGCCCGAGACGGCGGCATGCGGCAGGCTGTCGTGGGTGGAAGCCTGGGAAGTGAAGCCGCCGAAGACACGCAGCTCGTTCAGCTTGTTATCCGTGCCACTCCAGGCGATCCCGGTCTTCCACGTATCATGCGTCACCGAGCCAAGCACAAGCCCCTTGCGGCTGGTGTTGTCGTAGATGGCGGTCAGCTCCGAGCTGACATAGCTGCCAGTGTTCAGCCTCGTGTTGATCGTCTTCGCCTGGTAACGCGACCAGCTGTCGTTATCGAACGGTGTGACCAGCACCCGGTTGTCGCCATAGGTGCCGATATTGACGCCGCCCCGTGCATGGACAACCACCGGAGCGATATAGCTGGTTGTCAGCCCGCCGGCTTGCGAAGCAGACGCTTCAGTCAGCAGATATGGGGCGTTGTTATACAGGTAGAAGCTCTGCTTCAAGGTCGGCAGTCCGGCTTTCTCGTTGCTCACAGTAATCCGGATGCCTTTGCCCGTCTCGTCCTTGAAGGTGTCCACATCCTTGCGGCTGAACACATGCCGGTCGTACTCTGTGCTGGCGACCAGCCGGTCCAGTTGGATGGCGCTGTACACGCCCTGCACAACCGTTTTGTTGTTCCAATTGTACTGGGACAGGCCGGTCGACGTATTGTACAGCAGCTCGTAGGAAGGACTCGCAACCTTGAGGCCCGACGTGTACTCCGTCAGCGTGATCGGGCCGTATTGGGAAACTTGAACCTGCTTGCCCAGGTCACCGATGCTGCCATCGCCAGCTGGAACACCATCGCCCTCCGAATCCAGCCTCAGCTCGATCTTGTCGATGTCAGGCGAGTAGCCGCCCCCGTCGTCGAAGCGAATCGTGTTGCTGCCCTGCTTCAGATCGATCTGAATGTCGTAGGTGCCGAGCGTGTTCCAGTCCGCCGTCTTGGGGAAATTGAAGTTCTCCGCCTCTGCCCCATTTACGGCAATAGACGCCGCCCTTGGATCGCCCGAGATATAATGCACGGTCATCGTGTAGACACCGGCCTTAGAGGTCTGCACCTCATTAAATTGGAGCGAGGAGCCTCCGTACAGATTTCCTGCTTTTTTACCGCCCGAGCAAGGCTGACAATCCGCTGCACCCGCATGACCGGTGAAGGTGTTCGCAGCAGCCTCGGCTTCATAAACATAAGAAGCCGAGCTTGCAGCAGACACTGCTTGCAGGGATGAAGATTCAGAAGCCTCCGCCCACGAAGCGCCGGGCAAGGATAACGCCAGCCCTGTCGTCAGCAAAGCGATCAGCAATTTGGGAATAAACCGGATTTTTTGACGCATAAACATCCTCCTTTTTTTTAACCTAGCCGTTGATCAGACTCAGCTTCAGCAGCTTGGATTCGGCCGGTTCCAGGTCCACGATGACCTTCCCGGCAGCTTCGCTCACCGTACCTTCCCACAGATCGAATACGTGATAGCGGTGCTCTGGATGAAGACCGATCCTCTCCAGCGCTACCGGCTTCTGCACAGCCACAGCCGGGTCGAAGTTGAAGACTGCGAGATAGACCGCGTCTTCCTGCGGATGCTGCAGGAGGAAAGTATCCGCTGCCTGCTGGCCCCGGTCGCCTTCCACGGGAACAAACGTCTTCCCTAGGCGAGCGAGACTCATGACCTGCTGATTCTGCAGCCAGGTCCTGGCGCGCCAAGCCGCCTCCTCCTGTCTGAAGTCATCGCCGAGCAGCAGCACGGTACCGGCAATCACGGATGCCGTCAGGCGGCTTCGTCCTTCGTGACGGGTCGTCTTGTCCTGATTGAAGCTCTTGTACAGGACAGCGTGATCCGGGTCGTTGAACCGGTATAGCGTGTCGTTCATCCACCAGCCATGAGTGAGGGAGTTCAGCAAATATTCCGTATCCGAGATCGTACCGAACACATCGCAGGAGATCCGGCGGCTGTGTGCGAACGCATAGGGAAACAGCGGTGCGATGGACAGGTTGATAAAAAACGGCCTGCCGATCACTTCAGGGGACAGCTTCCCTGCCAGATAAGACAGACCATAATGATACGCACCGATGCCGGTCGTGATATCAGGATCATAATGCCTGCCTTCCAGCGCTCCATGCGCCATAAAATCCAGCTTGATATAGGCAAAGCCCTCCGACACGAACTTGTCGGTATACCAATCGATCCGGGCGAGTGCACCGGGATGAGTCGGGTCGATCGCTAGGCCTCCGGCAATATCCGGCAGTATTTCCCCCTCAGCATCCCTCAGCAAAATATCTGCGTACGTGTAATCTCCATTCGTGCCTTCTACGGGATCACTGAACTGGGCCGGACTTCCCCAGAAGGCAAAGGGCGTCCAGTAGGTCCCCGGCTTATGCCCGTTCGCCCGTACTCGGTTCAACGCATCCTCCATCTCCGCGGGCGTCAGACGATCCCAGAAAGCGTCGAAGTTGATATACAGCGTATGCTCGTTATGAAAGCCCAGCGGCTGCACCTCCACCTTCAGGAAGTCGCTGACTCCGGTGTACAGCTCATAATCCAGCGTGCTCATCGCCGCAGACCAGCTGTTCCAGCCTAGCGGAACGCCGCCCTCCCAGCTCAGCGGAGCAGCCTGCACGGTATTGGCCCGGCCATACGCCTCCAGCCCGCTTCTGTAATCCTCATAGAAGCCGACGAAGACGAGCGGGGATGCCACCCGTGTCCCCTGCACATAGCCGTGCGGCTGCGAGTCGCGCGTCATCTCGCCAGCCGCTCCTGCATACAGCTCCAGTTCATCCGCTGTTCCAGACTGCCCGCTCCTAATCCGGATGCCGGTTTTCCACACGTTATGATTGAGTGAACCCAGGATGATTCCATGTCGGCTCTCCGGCTGAAACAAAGCCGTGACCTCATAGCTTTCCGTATCCATGGGCGATGTGTACGTCACGTAGCGTACCCATTTGTCATTATCGTACGGCACGCGAAGCATATGGAGCTGGTCGTCCTTCAGCAGATCCGGCTCGGGAAAAAACGATTCGGTATGAAGCACGGTCAGCCGGTTTAACCTGATCCCCGTCTCGCTTGCGACTACGATCTTCGTCAAGAAAAACGTCGATCCTTCATACAGCCAGAAGTGCTGCTCCAGCACCGGATAGTCGGGAAAAGCGGCCGATTCATGCACAATCGTCAGATGAATGCCCTTGCCGTAGCCGTCCTGTACGGCTTGAGGCTCTCCCTTCTTCACATGTTGATCGAAGTGGCCGGTATGATAGTTCCGTCCGTTCCACCGGCATGCGCTGCGTATTTGCTTCCATGACAGAAGCGGTCCTGCTGCAACCGAATACTCTCCATTGCTCAAGTTGATTTCAAGTGAGGCCAGACCATTCGACAAGCGGATCGAGTAAGCGCTTTCTTCAAAGTGGACAGCGCTTGCAACTTCGCGGTTCGTTATCATTCGCCCTCGTTTCCTCCTTATTCTCGCCATTCCTTGCCGCTAACTGAAAGGCTGCTACGGGCTCCATCCCGTGCGCCCCCAGTAGTCTGACTACATTATAGAAGAGAAAACGAAGCACGATCTATGACGCGATGTTCCGATTCATAGCGCGAATTAACGCTTCTTCCAGGAAGCTCTTGTTAGAATGCGGCATAAAAGAGGGAAGATTGCAAAATGAGACCGCCAGTTAGACGGTCTCTTCTCTTGAAAGCTATCGATGCCCTCTTCTGAAGGCGCCATGGAACGCTTAACTCTGCCCAAACTGCAGATCCGGTTCGCCGTAAGTCATCGTATCCAGGCTGATCGCAAGGCCTTGCCAGTCAAAGTCTCCCCGCTCCGCTCGGCGCCGGTTATCGCCAGCGATGCTCCGGTACAGACAAAGCGCCTCGCGGTCTTCCAGATGCGCCGTTTCCTGCCCCAGATGCTCGGACAGCAGCTGGCAGCGAAGCATCCGCACCATCTTGGCGTCCCAGATCGAAGCATTCATCTCCGTATGCCCGTTGATCGAATTGAAGTGCAGGTTGCAGGAGCCGATCGTCGCCCAAACGTCATCGATCAGCATGATCTTGGCATGAACATAGATCGGGCTTCTTATTCCCAGTTCATTGGGCCCTGCGATGCCGGCCAGCGTGAAGTTATCATAGCGGCCAAGCGCTTCGATCGACTCGAAGAAGCTGGACCGGCTGGGATCCTGCCGGAAGGTCCGGACATAGGACTCAGGCTCCGCCGGAACCAGTAAGACGATCTCCACTCCGCGCTTCAGCGCCGCTTCCAGCCTAGCTGCAATCTCCGGAACGGGTAGCGCCTGATTCTCGATATAGATGGAGCGGCGGGCGGCATCGATCGCCTGTATGTATTGCTCCGTCACGGCACGCTCGCCAGCGGCGATGTCTACAGAAGAACCGCCAGGGACCGGGTAGCTGCGGAAGTAGCGTCCTGCGTGCACGTTTCGCTGAATTTGTACCAGACTATCTCCGCGGGGAGCCGATACACGATCAGGCAGCGCCAACTCGTCGTCACCATCGTGGCCCCATACGCCATCTGCCTCCGCTCTCTCGCTCGCCTCGTTCCAGCGTTGGACGAAATTATGGTGTACGTCGGTCGCAGACGGTCCGGTCACCTCCACATAGATATCGTGGCGTTGACCCTCGCCCCGGTGTCCGGGCTCGAAGGCTCCGAAGGTCGGATTGATTCCCCCGATAAAGGCCGTCTCGGACTCATTTCCAGCGTCCACCAGCCAAAATTTCTGGTGCTGGCAGAAATAGCCGTGTGCACGGTCCCAGCGTATAAGGAAGCGAGAACCCCGCGCAGCGAGCCGTTCGTGGTCTGCAGGTGAACCGGGGAAGGCCTGCCCGTACCCGCTGCTCTCCGGGTTCGGGCGCCAGCATAGTACCCGCACGTCCAGTCCTCTGGCAGCTGCCCGGTCCAGTACATCCAGCACACTACCCCGTCCATCCGGCATCTCGAAGTCGGGGTCCATGAAGGTAACCGCGATCCAGACGCTGTGCTGAGCCGCCTCAATCGCCTCACAGATACGCCGGAACGTAGGAGCGCTGTCTACAAGCGGCTGAAGGCGATTACCGGATCTCGGCGGATAAGAAGCGTCTGCGACGGGTGGAATATATGATTCGTGGCGTTCTAGCAGTGAATGTTCCGTTTGATTCATGTATGAACCTCCTTGGCGGACATGTACGCATGACAATGGCATATCGTGGATTATTGGTTATAGCCTATACATGTATAGTAGCACGGGTTTAAAGTCCGCCAAGTTAAGATTACTTTGAGTTCGCGTTCATCTTCTCCTGCATCTCCTTCAGCATGCGCTGCCGGGCGATCTGCGGGTCGAGCTCAGGATTTAAGATATGCCGGATGTAAGAAGTGCTGCTGCTGCGAATCTGTTCATCGGTGGCCTTAACCGCGCCGTGGAATTTGAAATGGGGGAGCAGGCGCATCCCGATTTGATTGGCGAAAGCCTGCAACGGCCGAGTCAGCTCGCTAATCGTGTAGCCGATCAGGCCGCCTGCCTGATACGTGTCCTCTGCACCGCCGATGGAGATCGCGAGCACAAATTCTTTGCCTGCTACGGTTCGGCCAGACGGACTGAACAACCAGGCGGTCGTAAACACTTCATCCAGCCACTGCTTCAGCAGCGAAGGTGTGCCGTACCATTGAAGCGGAAATTGCAAGACTAGACGGTCATGTTCGGCTATCAGAGTCTGTTCACGCTGGACCTCCAACCTTTTCTCAGGATAGGATGTATACAAATCATGCACCGTTACCTGGCTGGAATGCTCCTGCAAGGCCTCCACCCAATGTTTATTCACGCGGGATTGCTGCAAATTCGGATGAGCCACGATGACCAATATTTTCAAATTCTCATCATCTCCTTTTTTTGACTATCGTGAATGTCAATATAAAAGTTAAAAAAATTTAGGCGGGTCTTATGATCGCTAGCGCCGAATCGACAACCTGCTTAATCGCTGCTTCCAGCCGCTCTCTCTGTTCCTGCACCGGAATCTCCTGGGATAGAAGCTCCTGCTGCAGCCTGTCTAAATAATTCATGCCTTGCGACACGCCTCCCCAGAATTGCGCAGCCATCAGGCTGGCATCCCCCTGACGGATCGACTGCTGGCTCATGCCCTTCTCTATCGCTTCGGTCATGGGCCGCATGAAGCCTTTCATCCAATCAAAGGGAGAGAACTCCTCGGGCGTAAACAAATAATGTACATCCAGGCTGATGCGCATGTAGAAGCGGGATATAGCCGGCTTCTCCAGCACCTGATTGCAGACCAGCCGGGCATACGTGTGGAACAGGTCGAACGCAGAGCCCTCCTGCTCGAAGTGGGACTTCGTGAAGCGGTTTGTTCCCTCCATCATGTAGGTGTAAAGCTCGCGAAACAAGGTTTGCTTGTTTTTAAAATAGTGGTAAACCAGCCCGCGCGCCAGACCGGCCCGCTCCGCGATATCCCCGATCTCGGAGGCCGCATAACCCTTCTCGGCATACACAAGAATAGCGGCTTGCAAAATCTCTTGGGTACGCTGTTTGCGAATTTCTTCATTTTGTTCCTTGGTACGGGGCGACATAAGATTCCTCGCTTTTAATTGACATTCGTGTTAGTCAAAATAATACAGGACCATGGATGATATTGTCAATAGATCTCTGGAACAAGCCGCTGCCCATTGTACAGGATTCAGGCTTGTTCTCCGTCTGTTTCTATGTGCGACGGGCAGATTCTTCGAATATATTGCTATATAGAAATGAAAGGCACTCGGAAAAGGAGGTCCCCATGAAAAAGAAGCTTCCTTACGTGCGCAGCAAGTGGAATAAAACCCAGCCGCTTCTGGCTCATGAAAGCCTCAGGCCGCATATCCCGAAAACCTTCAAGCTGAGCGAACCCAGCCTGCAGGCTGTATTGGATGAATTCGGCATAGCCTACATGAAGCCGGATATCGGCACCTACGGCCAGGGCGTGATGCGGGCAGAGAAAATTCAGCCGGAGGAAGGACCGGCTGAATTTGTCCTCTTCTCGGGAACGAACCGGTACAGCTTCAAGACAGTCTCTTCTCTTTACGAGACCCTGCTGCATAGGAAGTTAAAGCGCAGCTACCTGGTACAGCAAGGTATCGACCTGCTGACCTATAACGGCCGTCTGCTGGATGTGAGGGTAATGGTCCAGATCGGGCCGGACGGACCGTGGGAGAGCACGGGAGTGATCGGCCGGCTGGCCGCTCCTCATAAAGTCGTCACGAATTATCATAACGGCGGTACGCCCCTGCCTCTGGAGGCATTGCTCCAGCCCTTCCTGGATGAGCAGCAGATTGGAGCGTATCGCGATCTACTCTATACCTTGGGCAGGAATACTGCTGAGGCCATGGCCGCCGCTTATCCTGCTATCCATATGCTTGGCATAGATGTAGGGATCGATGTGCAGATGAAGCCCTGGATTATCGAGGTCAATACCAAGCCGGATGTTTTTATTTTCAAGGTATTGGAGGATAAAACGATGTACAACAAGATCTACCAGTACGCGAAGCGGCTTGGCAAGGTCTGAGCTGCGGGGAATGAAGCAAGAGCCGTAAGCTCCGCAACTGCGGGACGAATGGCTAAGCGGCCCTGGCATAGCCTCTTGCTCGTTCACACAGCCGAGAATCTATAGCAACCGCATGCGGAGATATTCGTTGCATGCGGATGCTTTTTTTCTTTTTGACGTTCCAGCGAACTAAGAGCTTTCTTTACAACTCTCTTTCTTTATGCTAAGTTAACATACATCCAATCATCCTACCTTTGGAGGTACCCGAGATATGACGGTTCAAAAAACGAAGCGGCTGTCACTGGTCGAACAAGTGACGATGCAGATCGAATATTTGATCGAAAGCGGCTATTGGCGTGTCGGGGACAAGCTTCCTCCGGAGCCTCAGCTCATGGAGCAGTTCGATGTGAGCCGCAATACGCTGAGAGAAGCGATTCGCTCGCTCGTGCATCTGGGTCTGCTCGAGACACGGCAGGGCTTCGGCACTCACGTCACCGCGACGAGCGATCTGGAAATGGCGCTGAAGAAGAAAATCAAGAAAAGCGAGCTCATCGAGACGCTCGAGGTCCGGCTGGCCCTGGAGCGTGAAGCAGCGCAGCTCGCCTGCGAGAGACGTACAGAGCAAGATTTGCTTGATATGAAAAGCTGGCTAGATCAATGCCAGGCGGCTGCGCGGGCCAAAGACTTTAACGAATTTATTGCGATGGATATTGCCTTCCACAAATCCGTAGTGAAAGCGGCTCATAACCGGATGTTTATGGAGTTGTATGACCACATCACGGATGCGCTTGAACAATCCGTGCATGAGCTGCTCCTGATGCGCACAGCCACCCATCGGGCCTATGACATTCATACAGATTTGCTCGAGGCTATTGAGCAGCGAAACGTCAGTCTGGCCGTTGCCAGCACCAATCACTATATGAAAGTAGCACAGGATTCCTTTGCCGCTACGATGGAGAACAAACGATGAACCAGCCACTCACAACCAGAAGGGGTGAACGTACCCCGAGCCCGCAGCAGCTTTGGCTGTTCGTTCTAGGATTTATTCTCGTCGGAGCCAATCTGAGAGCACCGCTCTCGTCCGTTGGTCCGATCCTGGCCTCTATTCAAGAGAGCCTGGGCTTATCCAATACGGTCGCCGGCAGTCTGACGACGGTGCCCCTGCTGGCCTTCGCCCTGCTCTCACCGTTCGCATCCCGGATTGCCGAGAAATTAGGCACCGAAAAAACGGTCTGGATCTCCTTGTTCGTGCTCATCTGCGGAATCGGCATTCGCTTCTTGCCGAATGTCAGCTTCTTATTCGCGGGTACCGCCTTCATCGGCTTAGCCATTGCAGTCTGTAATGTGCTGCTTCCAGGGATTATCAAGCAGCATTTCCCGCTGCGCATCGGGCTGATGACAGGCGTATACGGCGTTTTCATGAATGTGTTCGCGGCCTTGGCCTCTGGGCTGAGTGATCCGCTCTCGTCCATGCAAGGCATTGGCTGGCAAGGGGCGCTAGGTTTGTGGGGGCTCCTGTCTCTGATTGCCCTACTGGTATGGAGCTTTCAACTGCGGAATAACCGTCTGGCTATTCAGGCTGCCGGTACGGCTTCTACTGAATCCGCCAACGTATGGAAATCCCCACTGGCTTGGATGGTCACTCTATTTATGGGTATCCAATCGCTGTTTTATTATACCTTGATGACCTGGCTTCCGCAGATTCTGCACACCCATGGCTATACGTCCGCTTCCGCCGGATGGCTGCTTGCGTTGATGCAGGGCGCGCTGATCCCGATGACGTTCATCATCCCAATCGTCGCAGGGCGGATGAAAAGCCAGCGTCTCTTGGCCGCCGCTATCTCTCTGCTCTTCTTCGCGGGAACTCTGGGCCTGCTTCAGGGGGTCCTGCTGCCATTATGTGCGGTGATGTTCGGCATGGCTTCCGGCGGCGCCTTCGGCCTCGCCATGATGTTCTTCTCTCTTCGGACGCAGAACGGCAAGCAAGCCTCCCAGTTATCCGGCATGGCTCAATCCGTAGGTTACCTGCTAGCCGCGTTCGGACCGACGGTCTTCGGCTGGCTGCATGATCTCACGCATAGCTGGACCGCTCCACTGTTTGTTTTGCTAGGATTATCCGTTACCATTCTTATCGCGGGACTATTCGCCGGGCGCGGCCTCGTAAAGTGATTTCACTATCCTGCTATTTTATTCGATGATCCGCACATTGCTAGCCCGTCTGAGGTATAGTATTCATGCCAACATTAACGGACTCTATACAATGTGCAGGGAGTAGAAAGAATGAATCAAACCATCAAACAGCAGCTCGCAGAGCTGGCGGATGAAAACTATCAGAAGTTTTCCGCCGCTCTCATTCCGAATATTCATAATATACTCGGTGTTCGGCTGCCTGAATTGCGCAAGCTCGCCAAGCAACTAGCCCGTGAAGATTGGCGGGCATATCTCCAGCAGGCCGATCAGGACTATTTCGAAGAAATCATGCTGCAAGGCATGGTCATCGGCTATGTCAAAGCGGATATCGAGGAGATCCTGCGGTACGTGGCGGACTTCGTGCCCAAAATTGATAATTGGTCGGTATGCGACAGCTTCTGTACTGGCCTGAAGTTCACCAAGTCCAATAGGGCCCGAGTTCTGGAATTCCTGAAGCCCTATCTGGCCTCCGCCCGAGAATACGAGCTCCGCTTCGGCGTAGTTATGCTGCTCAACTTTTATATCGAGGAAGAATCTGTCCTGCAGGTGCTGCAGCAACTGGATGGTATCAAGCATGAGGGCTATTATGTCAAAATGGCCGTCGCCTGGGCCGTCTCCATCTGCTACGTGAAGTTTCCCGCAATCACCCTCGGCTATTTGGGAAATAACTCCCTAGATGATTTCACCTACAACAAAGCTTTGCAGAAAATAACGGAATCTTTGCGGGTAGATCAGACAACCCGACAGATGATCCGCGGCTTGAAACGAAAATAAGAAGAGGCTTTCCCCCATTAGAAATCTTGGGAGAAAGCCTCGCCTTTTTTATTGAATCTAGACCACAGGCATCGATATGACTCAGCCCTTAGCTATTGCGCATCATGAAAAATAACCCCCAAGCTGTATCGGGTCCCCGAAGCAATCGTGCTCACACCGTGCCGAAGGGTGGCCGTGTAATAGCCGCGCGTCCCCAGTACCGGACGATGACGAGTTGGAAAAATCAGACCGTCACCCTGGTTCAGAGCGATGACATGCCCCCGGCTCTGCGCGCGCGGCCGCTGCTCCACGAGCAGAAAGTCCCCGCCGGTGTAATCCGCCTCCCTCTGATTCAGCGCGACTACGGTCTGGAAGGGAAAGGAAACGTCCCCGTACAAGTCCTGATGCAAGCAATTGTAGCCCCCGGCCTCATACCTCAGGATTAACGGTGTCGGACGGCTCTGCCCCGCTTGATGACATTGAGCAAGGAAATCCGCCAAACCCTGCGGGTAGGCGGGGGGCTTGCCCAATTGCTCCAGCCAACGGTTGGCGGTCCGGGCCAGCTCGGGATACAGAGCCTCACGGAGCTGTTGAATCACCTCGGGCAGAGGATCGCGGTAATACTTATACTCCCCGATCCCGAAGCGGTACCGGGCCATATCGATGGTCTTACGGAAGGAACCTTCTTCCTCATATGTGCCGATGATTGCGTTGCACGCCGCTTGGCTTAGCAGATCGGGTATGCGAGCATAGCCTTGCTCGTCCAGCGAGCGCTGGATGCTAGTCCAGTCCAAGCCAGCTACAGCTTGTAAAATATTCAAGGTCATGCGAGAGCTGCCTCCTTCATCATGAACGGCAGTTTGTCCCTGCCCCTCACTCTCTTCTAGAATCAGTATAACGCCAACTCCGAGCCTTTGTACGCCTGCTCGAGTAAAACCGCAAGGTAGCGAAAAACCCGGCTCCCTAATCGGGGCCGGGTGACTACGCATGCGTTAGAGATAGAAATAAAAGCGGACGCCCCGCTCGGTATTGGTTACCCCATACCGACTCTCATGCAGCTCCAGGATATGGCGGACGATGGCAAGCCCCAAGCCTGTCCCTCCGGTCTTGCGGTTCCTGGACCGCTCGACCCGGTAAAATCGCTCCCAGATGATACCCAACTGATCTGGAGGGATCGTCTCGCCTTCATTCTCAATCTCCAGGCGGGTTTGGACGCCTTCATTCTCAATCCGGACCACGATCTCGCTATCGGGAGCCGCATGCCGGATCGCGTTCATCAGCAGATTGACCAGCACCTGCTCGATCTTCTGCGGATCGGCCTGCACCTCATGCTCGCCAACGGCGACCACCTCGACCTTCAAGCCCTTCTCGCTGCAATGCTTGGACAGCTTCTCCACGATCTCCTCGACCAGCTCGCTCAAGAGAAACGGGCTTTTCTTCAGCTTGATCGCGGCCGATTCCAGCTTGGCCAGCTCCAGCATATCCTTGATGAGCTCCTCCATCTTGTCCGTCTCGCCCAGGATCACCTCCAGGTACCGCTCCCGCTTCGCCTCGCCGACCCCGTCACGGATACCTTCAACGTATCCCTTGACAATGCTGAGCGGTGTTTTCAGCTCATGGGAGGCGTTGGAGATGAACTCCTTCTGCATCTGCTCCATCCGCTGCTTCTGCTCCATATCGGACCGCAGCTGCTCGTTGGCGTCGTACAGCTCCTTGAGCGTATCACTGAGCCGTTCGGACAGGCTGTTCAAGCTATGGGACAAGCTCTCGAACTCATCATTGCTGCGGATCGGGGATTTCACGGAGAAGTCCAGCTTGGCCATGCGCAGCGCGATCTGGTTAAGGGACACGAGCGGCTTAGACACTATCTTTGTGAAAATAAGCGAGAGCAGCAGGATCAGGACAATCCCTCCGATCCCGATATAGATATAAAACACCTGCAGAGCGTCATAGGCTTCGCTGATCTGCTGCAGATTAACCAGTGCGAACGCCAGCTCGCTGGCCTTGCCCTCCCGTAGGACAGGCTGAATCATCACCACGCTGCGGGTTCCGCTCAGTGGATCGGTCCACTCCTCTTGAATGCCGCCCCCGCTTAGCAGCGCCGCCTTCCTCTCTTCTGTGAGCGGAAACCAATCCTCCAAGGCCAGGAACAAGATCGTCTGCCGCGAGTTCCATTGATCCGCAGAGGGCAGCACAATATCCGTGATAACGCCGGATAGACTTTGGACCGGCTCTTCCTGAACTCTACCGATATCGCTGAAGCCAGGCTTGCGAATCAGCTGAGGATAGAAAATGTCCATATTACTGGACCCCAATTCCTCGTAGTTGCCTTTGACCTCTATGCGGTCTCCTTTCTGAAGGTTGGCTTCCAAGAGCTTCTTCAGGTCGGAGCTCAGCACGAAGGACAACGAGATTTTGACAGATTGACCTTGATCGTCCTGAATCGTGATACGGAACAGGTAATCGTGCTTCACCTTGCCGTCTGGATTCAGAATGGCCAACTGCGCTTTATTCTGCGAGATAAAATGACCGATCTCCCGTGTGGCCCGATCCGCGTCCCAGCGGTTTTTGGCATAGGCGTCCCGGAACGACTTCAACCGCTTCTCGATCTGGGATGTTTTCTGATACTGGTAGAATCTTTCAAACAATAGCAGCTGGCTCAGCATCGCAATAGCGTAAAACAATAGAAAAAAAACGGCGGTGATGACGAACAGCTTCCGGGAAACACCATGCCGCTTCATCGGTCTTCCTCGAATTTGTAGCCGGTTCGAATAACCGTCCGGATATGGCGGGCCTCATCCCCGAGCTTGCTGCGCAGCTTCTTGATATGCGTATCGACGACGCGCAGATCCCCGAAATAATCGAAGCCCCACACATGATCCAGGATCGTTTCCCTGGATAATACAATGCCTTCGTTGCGCGTCATATACAGCAGCAGCTCGTACTCCTTGGGCGTCAGCTCGGTCTCCTCGCCCTTGACCTCCACGCGATGCGATCTCTTGTTGATCAGAATCTGACCGAAGCTGACCAAGTGATCCTCTTTCCCCACGGTTCCCTCTACCCGCTTCATCAGATTATGGGCCCGGGCGACCAGCACCTTGGGGCTGAACGGCTTGGTTACATAGTCATCTGCGCCCAGCTCGAAGCCAAGCATCTTGTCATCATCCTCAGATTTGGCCGTGAGCATAATAATCGGAACCTGCGACTTAGCCCGGATCTGCCTGCAGACCGACCATCCATCCAGCTCCGGCATGAGAATATCCAGAATGATCAGATCGACGTGCAAGGTCTCGAGCATCTCTAGAGCTTGCCGCCCGTGCTCAGCCTCGTAAACCTTCCAGTTCTCCTGCTCAAAATAATCGGCTACGAGCTCACGGATCAGGCTTTCGTCTTCAATAAGCAATACTTTGCGCTCTATAGCTCCCCAACTCCTTGATTGAGAATGGATTGTGTTTCTATTTTAATGAAAGCTTGTGTTTTTCGTGTGTTTTTAACCCCTGCAGCCCGGATCATCATGCCCTGCAAAACACATAAAATACACAACGCCTCGCTATAATCGGATATATACCTCAAGCTTGCGTGCCGGAAAGGATGAGTCTATGAATTTCAAGTCTATTGTACAACATAAAGACGTGCAGCGCTTTGCCGTCCTGCTGCTGCTGTGCCTTCTCTTATACGTCATGCGCAGCATGCTGAATCTGCTTCTCCTGACCTTTCTATTCACCTTCCTGATCCATCAGATGCATCAATATGCGCTGCGGAAGCTTCCAGTCAACTCCAAGCTGCTGCTGGCACTCATCTACCTGCTCCTGGTAGGTGGCGTCGGATTCGCAGGTGTCAAGTTTCTGCCGGAGCTGGCTTCGCAGATCGGCCAGTTGGTTGTACTGATTGAAGATGTGTACAAGCATCCGCAGAACGAGCTGATGAACTACGCGGCCTCCTGGCTTGGCAGTCTGGATTTGCCAAGTCTCGTGAAGCCTGGATTTGATTTTGTGATGAAACTGGGCCATCTGGGTCTGCAAGGCTTCCTGGCCCTGCTGCTAAGCTTCTTCCTGCTACTCAGCAAGGAGAGCGTCGTCCGCTTTACCGCACAGTTCCACACCAGCAAGCTGGGCTGGTTCTCCAGAGAGGTCGAGATTCTCGGGTACAAGCTGACCCGGACCTTCGGTAAAGTCATCGAGGCTCAATTGATGATTGCCTTCGTCAATTGTGTACTGACCACGATCTTCCTGTGGGTGATGGGATTCCCGAATCTGATCGGGCTCGCCTTGCTGATCTTCGTACTCGGACTGATCCCGGTCGCCGGTGTGATCGTGTCTCTGATTCCTCTGGGTCTCATCGCCTTCAGTCTGGGAGGCCTGCCCTATGTCGTCTACCTGCTGATCGCCATCCTGGTCATCCATGCCCTGGAAGCTTATATTCTCAATCCGCGGCTGATGGCCTCCAAGACTCATCTGCCTATGTTCTATACGTGCCTGGTCCTGCTATTCGGCGAGCATTTCTTCGGCATCTGGGGGCTTATCGTAGGGATTCCGACCTTTGTATTTTTACTTGATATTTTGGAAGTTCAAACCATAGGAGAACCCCAAGTGATCGACCGCAAAGGAGCGTGATCCCTATCGCCACCCTCGAAGCTATGCTTTCCCAATATGGCTACATTGCGATCTTTGTCTTGCTGGCGCTGGGGATTATCGGCTTGCCGGTCCCGGATGAGCTGCTGATGACGTTTGTCGGCTATCTTTCCTCAAGCGGCTTCCTGCTTCTGCCGATCGCCATCGCGGTCAGCTTCCTGGGAACCATGTCCGGCATGCTGTTCAGCTACGCACTGGGGCGAAAATTCGGGAAGCCCCTGCTCCACAAATATGGCAAATGGATCAAGCTAACCCCCAAGCGGCTGGACAAGGCCGAGAGCTGGTTTAGCCGCTATGGTGCTTGGGCCATCTGCTTCGGTTACTTCATTCCGGGCATTCGCCATGTGACCTGCTATCTGGCCGGCGTAAGTGCGATGAGACTTCGCAGGTATGTGCTTTTCGCCGGTGCAGGAGCTTTGTTCTGGTGCGTACTCTTTACGTCCATCGGCTACCATGTCGGAGGATCGATAGACTTCTCCAACTTCCACCTCTCCCAGCTGCGCTCCCTGCTGGTGTAGTCCGTCCGGTAAAGAGCTATAATTAGTAAAAAAGGCGATTAGATGGCATTCGCTGACAGCGTGCCGTCTGATCGCCTTCTTTTTTTACCCTTTCATTGAGCCAAGAATTTCCTCCGTCGTCCGGATGCGGCCCAATCTAGGAAATATCACATCCCGGGAGTGGTTATGCTCAGCCTCCGACAATCCGGTCATCGCATCCATAGCCAGCACGACATCGTACCCGTGCATGAAAGCTTCCCGGGCAGTCGTGTCTACGCCAATGCCTGTAGCGATACCGCACAGCACGATGGTGGTGATGCCGCGACGACGCAGCTGGAGATCCAGATCCGTTCCGTAGAAGGCTCCCCACTGCTTTTTCGTTAAGATATAATCAGAGTCCGTGACACCCATCTCCGGAACAATCTCATCCCATCCTTCGACCAAATTCAGCTTCGGCGCCGGTTGATCCAGCTTGGGACTCAGCATATCCTTAAAGTCCTTACTGGATACACGTACCAGGACGACGAACTCATTCGCCTCGCGGAAAGCATCAGCGAGCGCAGCAGAGTTCGCGATCACCTGTTCTTTGGTATGAGGTGCGTATTGGGGGCCCAGCCAGTTCTGCAGATCAATCACGACAAGCGCGGTTTTACCCGGTTCGATTACTTTGTCCATCTTCAGGTCAACTCCTTCTGGGTTGGCAATCCGTTGTGAACACCATTTGACTTGATGTTTAATATTTTGTACGATGGGTCATATCTTGTCAAGAGGCGGTGCATCCCTGTAATGAGCGTAACCATACACGAAGTGATCCGATCTGCTGCCAAGCTGTTCAAGGAGCGCGGTTTTCTTGCAACCTCCATCCAGGACATTGCCGATGATTGCCAGATCGCCAAGGGATCGGTATATAAATATTATTCCTCCAAGGAGGAGCTGTTCGCAGTTGTATTCGATCAATGCCAGAACCGCTATTTCGAGCTGGCGGAACAGCTTAAGCAGCAGACACACATTCCCCCTGAGGAGATGTGGGTTAGGCAGATTATGCTTCGCTTGCAGTATTTTATGGAATACAAGCGGATTCTAGTCGACTTTACGGATTTTCCTATACATCAGGATGCCAGGTTCCAGCCGCTGCGGCAGCAGGTTAGAAGCCGGCTGCTGCGGTGGCATCAGACGTGTCTGATCGAGGCCTACGGCACCGGGACCGAGCCTTACGTATGGGACTTGGCTGTGATGTACAAGGCGCTGCTGAAGGAGTTTTCATTCTGGATCATTCATGAGGAGAAGCAGCTGTCGATAGAGGAAGCCGCCCGTTACATCGTGGACAAGATGAATGTATTGAGACAGCATATGGTTGCTTCCGCATCCCCCCCGTTACTGCACGAGGCTTTACTGGAGCCGGATTTGTACGGGGATACAGGTGCGGAGGCGCGCGCTCAGGTCATGACGAGGCTGTTGGAGGAAGTGAAGCACGCCATTCCACAAATTCCGTCTGGCGATGCCCACCGGCGCGAGCTCAAGGAGCTGGTCAGCCTGCTGGAAATAGAGCTCAGCAGATCGGAGCCCCGCCCTGTTTTACTTCAAGCGATGTTCGCCTATCTGGAGAAAGAAAAGGAGCTGACCAGTCTGACTGTTCAGCTCCGAAGCCTGGTTCGCCCCTATTCCAATTCATAGAAATGTAATTGTTGCCCGATATAGCCGCACGGCCTCATGACCGATCTGTGCCGGGCTCCTTCCAGAGACGGCGGATGTCTTCATCGGTCCAACGGGAGATGTCCAGTAATCTCTCGTATGGGTCTCCCTCAAGGCCCAGCGCGGCGGCGAAGGCTGGCTCGGTCTTGAGACCTGCCGCTTTGAGAGCGATAATCCGCTCGGTAAATGCCTTACCGTACATCTCGAGCATCCGGGCCTCGATCACCATATGGACAAAACCATTCTGCTCGGTCGTAGGCCTGTTCTGACCGAATAATTCGACAGGCCAGCCGTCAACCGTAACATTCACCTTGATCCGCTCCAGGCCGCCTACGACCTTTCTCTGGATCGCAAAGTCCGGGTATGTCCGGAACTGCTCCTTCACCAGCTCTTCGAAGCCTGTAAAATCATGTACCTCGCAGATGATGTCCAGATCGCTGCCCGCGATCTGAATGCCTATCGGCAAGGTGCCTACCAAGATCGGATCGTAGGCGCGCAGCTTGTCAAGCAGCCGATGGCCTGTTATGATCCGGTGAACTTCGACCTGTGCAGGACTGCCTTCTTGAAGATAGTCGATGGTCAACCATCGGGGATTGGACATGTAGATCTCCTTCCTGATCTAGCCTTGGTTGGTCATTGGGAATCGGCCAGCGCAGGCCTGCGGATCGAAATAACGGCGCATAACAGCGCGATGAGCACAACTCCCGCTCCGACCCAAGCCATGCTGGTCACGCTCCCCGTCTGCTGAAGAGCCACGCCTCCGATGGCCGAGCCGACCGCGATACCGATCTGCAGCGCCGAATTGTTAAAGCTCTGCTGAATATCGGAGGTGTCCGGCGCCGTCTGAATGAGATAAATCTGCTGCGCCGGCGCAAGGCTCCAGCTGAGTAGCGCCCAGATCACCATCACGACAGCGAAGGCCGCCAGTGAAGCGGTAGACCATGGCAGTAGCACCAGAATGACCACAAATAAACTGATGACGAGCAGGATGCTCTTGATGCTTCCCAGCTTGTCTGCTAGCATCCCTCCTGCAATACCTCCGAATACCGCCGAGATCCCGAAGGCAAAATAACAAACGCTGATCCAATAGGAATCCAGACCGAGCGTCGTTTCCAGGAAAGGCGTGAAGTAAGCGTAGACCGTGTAGTGTCCCGCCAGAAAGAATAACGTGGCCAGATGGGCCGTCGTAATCTTTACATTCCGCAGCGATTTGAACTGCACTGCCAGCGGGATCGTTCGCTCGGTCGGAATCCGCTCGAGAGATACGGAAATCAGAATCATCGACACAATCGATAAAATTCCAATGCCCAGAAAGAGAATCCGCCAGCCGAACGTATGGCTGATCAGAATACCCAGCGGCACTCCCAGCACCAGGGACGAGCTGATCCCCAGATAAATAAAGCCCAGAGCTCTGGCCCTGTAAGCTGGCTCAGATATTTTGGC
Organism: Paenibacillus filicis; assembly: GCF_038070315.1. Lineage (NCBI taxonomy): Bacteria > Bacillati > Bacillota > Bacilli > Caryophanales > Paenibacillaceae > Paenibacillus > Paenibacillus filicis. The sequence continues at coordinate 278,664 of NZ_JBBPCC010000007.1, forward strand.
CGTGATCGTCAGGGCGAGCACGGTGATTAAGCCTGCGCTCATCGCGATGATGATTCTGGATATGAGCAGAACCGTAAAGTTCGGACTCCAGTAGGCAATCATATTGCCAATAAAAAAAACGAGTAAGGACGCAAGGTACAGCTTCTTGCGTTCCACTCTGGCCGTAAAGGCAAGCAGCAACGGTGCGGAAATCGCATAAATAAAAGCATATACAGAGATCAGCTGCCCCGCCTGGCTGATACTCACCCGTAAATCATTCGCGATATCAGGCAGCACTCCTCCTACAATTAATTCGACCAATCCTACCGCAACGGTAGACGCAGCCAGCATGTAGACTCTTGGATTCATACGGCAACTCCTCACTTTCTCTCTGGGTGACCATGATTTTGGAAACAAAAAAAACCCTGACTACAAACAAAGCGAGCCATCGCTTCTTGTTTGTAGTCAGGGGTTTACGGTTCCTGGTAGAGACCCTCAAGCCATATTATTGAGGTTATACAATTATATAATGTCCTTGCGCAAGGCGGAATAGCACGCGATGCAGCAAGTTCATATTTCAAAAAATCTTATAACAGTGTATCACAGAAAGGCGGTCTGGGCAAGCAAACGCATCGTAATGAACTCTTTGCTTGCTCATCCCTGTTTGGTTATTCCGCGGCCAGCTTTGGCGATTCGTATCTTTTTTGAGCGGGAGGCTCATAGGCGCTGAACTGATCCAGCAGCCCCTTCGGCTGAGTATCGACCAAAGCCATGGACCGGAATTTCTCATGCAGAAATTGCTCGTCCGCCATATGATGGAATAAGGCCACAAGTGGATCATAATACCCGTTCACATTCAACAGGCCGCACGGATTGTGATGCAGACCGAGCTGAGCCCAGGTGAACACTTCGAAAAACTCCTCCAGCGTCCCCGGTCCTCCCGGCAAGGCGATAAATCCGTCCGACAGCTCAACCATGGCGGCTTTGCGCTCGTGCATAGATTCGACGATAATCAGCTCAGACAAGCCTTGATGCGCGATCTCCCTGCTCTCCAGAAAAGCCGGGATGATGCCGATCACCTTCCCGCCATGCTCTAGAACGGAATCCGCTACCGCTCCCATGATACCTACGGTTGCCCCGCCGTATACTAGCGTGATCTCGCGCTGAACCAACTCCCTGCCCAGCTCGCGTGCACTTTCGATATAAACATCGGAAGCACCTTTACTGGAGCCGCAAAAAACCGCTATTTTTTTCATCCGAAACAGCCTCCTGTTCAACCGTATTGTGCATTAGTCAAATTCTTCTTGATTCACTGGGCGAGCACTTTGGCATTATCGTTCTGCACAAGCCGATTCATAGAAATCAATTTCAGCGCGAATTGGCTCTCTCCTTTGGCTGTGCATGCAGAGCTCGTTCTCCCTCTACCTTCACAATATACGGCTGATGCGTAGCCGTCAACCTGCCCGAGTGAGACACCAGGATGCCCAAGTCAGACTCCCGGATAAAAGCTAGAATGACAGCCCTATCCTTCCCTATAGCCCCTTAAAGCTATATACAGGCTCAGAAATGAAATGCTAGGATAACTTTGTAGCGAAGGGAGGTTCGGATACGATGTTCAAATGGTCAATGGCCGCACTCGGCGGAATCGCCTGTATACTGGGGATTACCGTCTTGTTTATGCAGGTTCAGCACAATCAGAGCAAGGCCAAGCCGGAAGCGTCCTCAGCGGCTCTCCCGGATACGGCGGTGAATGCTCAAGCTGCGGAAGTGATCTACAAGCAATCCTGTATCGCCTGTCACGGGAACGATCTGGAGGGCAAGGTCGGACCCAATCTGCAGAAAATCGGCGGCAAGCTGAGCGATCAGCAGCTGTACAAGGTCATTCAGAACGGCCGAGGCGGTATGCCGTCTTTCAAGACCGCACTCAAGAATGAAGAGCTCGTCAACCTGGCCAAATGGCTGGCTGATAAAAAATAAGGAGTATGGATAAACATGGCAGCTCTACTCAAACGGCATGGCTTCAAATTGATGGTTGTGGCGCTGTTAGCCGCGCTTGCCCTCAGCGCGTATACCTGGATGAAGAAGGACGGCTCGGTTCTTCCCGTAATCAAGAAGGCTCCTGAATTTTCACTGCTTGATCTGTCGGGCAAACCGGCGAAGCTAAGTGACACGTCAGGCAAGGTTCGGCTGGTGGAATTTCTGTTCACCAGCTGCGTGGATATTTGCCCGATGACGACCTATAATATGGTCAAGCTTCAGGAGAAGCTGAAGCAGCAGGGCTTGTGGGGCGACAAGGTTCAGTTTCTATCGATCACCTTCGATCCGTTGAAGGATACCCCGGAGGTGTTCGGGAAGTACGGCGAGCGCATGGGCGTGGATAGCAAGAACTGGACGCTGCTGACGGGAAGCGAGCAGGAAACGGCGGAAGTTGCCAAAAACTACGGGGTGCTGGTGCAGAAAATGCCGGACGGCTCATTCGTCCACACGGTCACCTCCCTCTTCCTCATTGACGGACAAGATCAGATCCGCCAGATCTTCCCGATGGGCGAGGACATGAACAACGATGAGATATTAAAGATGATTCGGCAGTTGGCCGGATCTTCATAAGGATTCGGAGGCTGGCAGCTCGGCAAGACGGTCCTAGGGACCGTTTGTTTGCGTTACAGCTCCTTTGGCACACTGGCTGCTTGTTTACATTCGAACATATATTCCTTATGATATAAATGGGTATATTTCCCACAAATCCTAGGAGGTGTTAGTATGACTGAAGCAGTCAAGGCAATCATTCAAAACTCTCTTACTGTCCTACTGGTTTCTGATTTTGAGAAGTCTAAAGCGTATTATGAAAGCGCTCTGGGTTGTGAGGTAAATGAACACTGGGCCATTCGCGATGATTTTGGTCTGGGCTTCAAATTAATTCAGGCATCAGATCCAGAGGATGTCAGTCCTAATCGCGGTACTTGGAATACATACGCTTATGTAAAGACCCATCAAGAGCTGGATGCATTGTATACGGAATTCCAAACAAATGGCGCAATCATTGCTTCCGAACCTCATGTAACGGAACATGATTGGGGGGGTTGGAAGGAATTCTCCGTTAAAGATGTAGATGGGTATCTCATTGGGTTCGGCTCTGGAGCAAAAAACAGCTGATCAGCAAGAAAACGCCCCAACGCGGCAGCCATTCTCGAAAACGGCAGCCATGGAAGGGCGTTTTGTTTTACACTAAGAAAAGATAGGCCGCCATCCGATATACAAGATATCCCTGCAAGTAAAGTACACTCGGCTGGCGGTGTTCGTAATGGAGAATAGTTTCGGCTTTGGATTTATTATTGGCGCGATACTTAGCGCATTCTTATGGATTTCTCTGATCGGATGGGTCAAGCTGATTCTGTTCTGAGTGTGCGGTCACCGGCTACGCCTCGATCCAACCCTTCTGATAAGCGTAGCGCATAAGCTGAACGCGGTTATCCAGATGGAGCTTATGGAGAATGTTCTTCAGATGATTTTTCACCGTATGCTCCGATATATCCAGGTCATCGGAGATTTCCTTGTTGGATCTCCCCCGGGCTACGCATTCCAGAATCTCCTTCTCCCGGGAAGTCAGCGGCGACTTTTCGGGTACGCTGCTCTTCACCGCCGTAAATTCCCGAAGCAGCCTCACTGCTACCTCCCGGGACATCGGTGCTTCGTCGAAAGCAACGGCCCGCAAATATTCATGCCAGGAAGCCGGGCTCAGATTCTTGAGCAGGTAGCCCTGTGCCCCCCGCTTGATCGCTTCGAACAGATTCGTGATATCTCCGGAGACGGTCACCATGATGATTTTGACATATGGAAACCGCTCCTTGATCGTCTTGGTCGCTTCCAAACCATCCATCTCGGGCATACGGATATCCATCAGGATCAGATCCGGCATGCATTGCTCTGCCAATCGGATCGCTTCAAGTCCATTGGCAGCTTCGCCTACAATCTTAAAGGAAGCGTCCGCCGTAATAATATCCTTCATCGCTTCGCGCGCGTGTGCATGATCGTCCGCCAGCATAATTCGAATCGGTTGCGTCATTGCTTCCCCTCCTTCCCGATAATCACTAGCGTATGTTGTGACTCCTGCCGGATTTCAAAGCTCCACTGTAGCGTGACTGCCCGTTCCCGGATCATCATCAGCCCGAAGCCTCCTGTTGACTCCTGATTGATATCCGGTAGAAAGCCTTGACCGTCATCCTTGACCTCACAGCGCCACCCCTCCTGCCCGGCATCTCGCCCCTCGATCCAGATCGTGGAGGCTTGCGCATGCTTGTACACATTAATCATCGCCTCGCGTATCGTGGAATACAGCTCTACCTTCTCCTTCATCGTCAGACGGCTCTCGGTTAGAGACCATGAGACATGGACGGAGATACCCGTGTCATGCCTGAATTCCTCAACCAGATTATAGATCGATTCCATCCACGGCATGGAGGCTGGGTTGACGGGATACCGTAGTCCCGCGATCGCTTGTCTCACATACTCATTGACCTCATACACCGTTTTCCGTAAGCTCTGATACGTCTCCCGCAGCGCTTCCGTCAAGATACCCTTATGCGTTTGTTCCACACGGTCGACCCGCACGGATAACAGGAACAGCGACTGCGCAATCCCATCATGCAGCTCGCGTGCAATATGCTCCCTTTCCTCCAGGGCCGCCTTGGCCGCCCGTTCCTTCTGCAGGTCCTCCTGCAGCGACTCCATCATCGCAAACAGCTTGCGCAGCAGTGTCATCGTTACCAAGAAGACGAGCAGCGGAGCCAGCCAGTTCCCCAAGTCCATGGATACGTAAGGCAGCAGGAACGAATGGCGCACATACTCCCACAAGCCGATCGTCAGGGTGGGAATCCATAGAATCAGACTTTTCAGATGTCTGTATAAAATGATAAGGTCACTCCCTTGATGAAGAATATCTTCATCTAAACATAATGCCACACGGCTGACTATGACCCGGATGAGTCATTTATAGCGCATCATTTGAACAACCCCTGACAATTGTCTAACGGCATTCAACTAACGCCAGCCGTCCCCCTCACCTATCCTGATGTGTAAACGAATAAAAGACTGCCGCAGTATCTTGCGACAGCCTTGATCTATTGCACATGTATGATAACTGCTGGACTGGACGGTCAGGAGACAGGCTGCCAGGCGGCTAGCCCTGCTGCTTATCCGCATGCTCTGCGAGCAGCTTCTGGAAATACGTTCTATTATACAGCATACTTGGATGAGCCGGGCGATAGGCCAGCGCTTTCTCGTTATGCTCGTTGGCTAACTCGAACCGGCCGAGACGGTCATAGCACAGACAAAGCTGAAGATGAGGATACCAGGTAGAGTGAATCTGATTCACTAACGCCATGTTCGTTGTATCCTGCCCCGCTTCAGTGGCCGTTTTGAACCAATAAATCGCGGTTTCAAATTTCTTCTCTTCGAAGAAATGATTACCTATCGCACAGCAAAATTCCGGTCTCGGCTTGTCATAGGTTAACGTGAGGCACATGGATTCTACCTGTTTATCCTTATTGCCAAGCTTTCCGTAGCAATCCGCCATTCTCAGACATGCCTGAATGTTATCCTCGATCCATCCCTGCTTGCCCTTCAGGAACAGTTCATAGTAAAGAACAGCCTTGTTGAACTGAGCATGGTCACGCAGCTCATTGGCAAAATAATATTGGTCCCTCGGAGAGAAAAGTTCCCCCGCCTTCTCTCGCTTCACATAAATTTGCAGGTTCCGGTCGGTATACACTTTGTTCTTGCCGTGAGTAACGCCGGCCTCGCTGTGCTCGATATGACCCCAGACGGCCAAATATTCATGAACCGGGCCAATCCATTGGAAATTCCGGTCTCGGCGAACGATCCGGTTCCGCCTAAGGCTAGAGGTCACATTCCCCGATTCGTCGAAAGCAAGGTAGTAGTTCAGGGTTACACTGTCAACGTCCGGGTTGAGCGTTTGTTTCAGCTTGAGCAGCACCTGCCGGTCCTTCTCCTGAATATGATCATCCGCATCCAGCCAGAAAATATAGGTCTGGGTAGCCTGGCTGAAGGAGTAATTGCGCGCTGCCGAAAAATCATCGATCCACTTGAAATCGAAGATCCGATCTGTGAATTGGGCTGCAATCTCCTTGGTACGATCCGTAGAACCGGTATCCACAATGACGATCTCATCGGCAATGCCCTTGACAGAGGACAGGCATTTCTCCAGAGCATCCTCCTCATTCTTGACAATCATACACAAGCTGATCGTTATCATCGTTCAGACTCCTTCTCCCCATTGATCCGGCATCCGGAACCCGGCTGCCCTCCTGTACATGCTAGCTTTCTTCCCGTGATGATCGGATAGAGCCACGCTGTCTTCACTACCGTCTATGGACAGCTTCAGGCTGGACAGCCGTTTGATCGTCTTGTTGTCCAAGACCTCATCCTGCCGCATCCAAACGATGTATTCGCCAGTGGCCTGCTCAAAGGCATACAGGTACGAATCTGACGGCTCTCCCTTCCCACTGTGGATGTAGACATGAGAAGTGTAAGTCTTCGCCAGCTCGACCGTGTCATCCGATGAACCTGTATCTACAATAATCATCTCATCGGCATGACCCGCGATGGAGTCCAGCGACCGCTTCAAGGTTAGACTTGCATCTCTGGTGATCATGCACACGCTGATCGTTACCGCAGGTTTATAAATGAGCTGATGGATATCCTGGCCCCACTTCTCCGAAGCCTTCTTGCGGTTCTGATCCAGCAGCTTAGTCAGATCGAAGTCCTGCAGGTTCCGGATCGTGGCATGCCCGAAATGATGGATGAACGCGTCCTGCACGACCCTCAGCACGTACCCGGCCCGCAAAGCGCGCAAGCACAGGTCATCGTCTTCGTAATTACCGAGACCGAAACGCTCGTCAAAGCCTCCGATCTCCTCCAGGACACTTCGCTTGGCTAACAGACAAAAACCGACCAGCCGACGCACATCCGTATAGCAGCCTTCATTCTCTTGCACATGACGCCGTGCAAATATCTCCAGCTCGCCCAGCCGCGAATAGGTGACCGGTACCATCTGATGACCGCTGGAATAGTTCGTGACTGGTCCGACCATGCCGACCCTCTTATCTTCATATAATACACGCAGCATATTCTCCAGCCAATATGCAGTTACGATCGTATCGTTATTCAAAAATAGAATATTTTCTCCGTGGGATAGCCCCAAGCCTTGATTGCAGCCAGCGGCAAAACCCAGATTTTCCTGATTCTCGTGTACGATAATATCCGGTTGTTTTCTTAGATAGGCTACCGTTCCATCCGTCGAGCCATTATCGACAACGATCAGCTCGTAATCATGGGTATGCTGTCTAATGCTTTGCAGGCATTTGTCAGTCAATGGAAGCTCGTTGTGGGTCAAAATCACAATGCTCGTTGTCATCCGATCACCTCATCCTGGGTTCCATCCACAACTTTTGTGGAATGGCGGCTATGCACACAGCGCTCTCAGTTTCAGGTATATGCGAATGTCGAGCATTGTTTAACTTATTTTTGAACCCCCGTTATCCGAGTGAGTCTGTTCCACGCTCGTCCAATGCCAGCTGCTGATCAGGCCGAGAAGCAGGTCTGACGTTATTGATCCAAGCAGACCTAGAGTTCATCTGCGACTGTCCGGGCCTTTCTATGAAAATCGCGTTCCTTCCTTTGAAGAAAATAGTTCTACTACTTCCTACAGTGACAGCGATGACAATGATGACAGTGATGACATTTTCTGCGCCGTGAACAGCACTTTCTGATCTCATGCTTAGGATGCCGGTGCTCCGGGCTGCATGTTCTTGAACTTTTGGTCACAATAACGATTTTTATTTGTTTGCACATGAAAATCCCTCCTTTTTGACTGCTGGTTCAATATATGCATTAGGAGAATTGTGCGTATAGGCCGATTGCCATCCATAATATTGGCGACCTGTCATCCGACCCCGTTTTGAACCATCAGATGTCTAGCAACTATAGCTGATTTTTCCAATTTATCGAAATTTGGGTGAACTCCAATTTTTCTCTGTACATACGATATAGGGCATGCAAAAACAGAGAGAAAGGATGATTTCATTGTCGCAAGCGAATATTCCTAACATTACTCCCAGCATCACACTTACAAGAGACGACGCCCTAAATCTTTTGCTAGCATCCATTGCCATCGAAGAACTGGGACTAGGACATGTTATTAATGCTGAAGCTGAGAAAATTCAATACGCAGTTGGTACTTTGCCGGGTCTGACTGTTCCTGCGACGATCAGCGATTTGCTCGCTATTGACAACAGTGTCAAGAGCACCATGCAGGAATTAATTAAGAAAGAATTGCTGCTTAGCACCAAACTGGATGCCGTCCTGTCAGCCCCCTCCCTGCTAGGACCGACTGGCCCAACCGGTGCTACGGGCCCTTCCGGAGGACCGACCGGGCCTACGGGGGCCACAGGAGCAGGAGCTACTGGTGCTACTGGCGCGACAGGACCCACTGGCCCGACGGGTCCAACGGGCACCTTTACAGCCGGAGTGTTGTTCAATGTCATAGGGCCAACTGGCTCAGCAACGGTAGGTTTGGGTGAAAACATAACCTTCTTATCTGACACCCTCGCTATTGCAGTAACGCAAGGCTCTGCTAATGTGAGAATCGAAACGATAGGGTCGCCGACAGGTGCGACGGGTGCGACGGGTGCGACGGGCTCTACTGGTTCCATTGGTGCTACTGGGGTTACGGGTGCCACCGGCGCGACGGGCGTCACGGGCGCTACTGGTGCGACGGGCGTCACGGGCGCTACAGGTGCCACCGGCGCTACCGGCGCAACTGGTGCTACGGGCGATACTGGAGCAACGGGTGTTACCGGTGCAACTGGCGCTACCGGCGCAACTGGCGCTACCGGCGCTACTGGTGCTACTGGTGCTACGGGCGACACTGGCGCTACGGGCGCGACGGGTGCAACGGGCGCGACGGGCGACACTGGTGCTACTGGTGCTACTGGTGCTACTGGCGCTACTGGGGCTACGGGTGCTACTGGCGCTACGGGTACCACCGGCGCTACGGGCGACACTGGCGCTACTGGTGCCACGGGCGCTACGGGTGCCACTGGTG